>CAVCRL010000045.1:0-16358 GCA_963604455.1 Lachnospiraceae bacterium
TGCTTGACAAGATCCTTCTTGCACCATATTATCTGACGCTGAAGCTGAGGCACGCTTGCTACGACCACGGCCTCTTCAAGGTTGGTACCTGCGAGGTGCCGACCATTTGCGTTGGTAACATCACGGCGGGCGGCACGGGCAAGACTCCTCACACGGAGATGATCCTCCGCTCCTTGCTGCGGAGCGACGACTGGGCGTTCCGCAATCTCGCCGTCCTGTCAAGGGGGCACAAGCGCAACAGCAGTGGCTTCCAACTGGTTGAGAAGGACGGGAAGGTCAAGGAATATGGCGACGAGCCTCTCCAGATCAAAAGGAAGTTCCCGGGCGTGACGGTCGCCGTGGACAGGCAAAGGATCAAGGGATGCGACATTCTCTGCCATCCTGAGAAACTCAAGACCGAGAGGAGGGCGCGCAAGTGCGCCGACGCTTCGATTCCGCCGGCCGATCTGATCATACTGGACGACGCTTTCCAGTACAGGACACTGAGGGCCTACTTCAACATCGTCCTCGTGGACTACAACCGCCCGACGTACAAGGACAAGCTGCTGCCTTTCGGAAGGCTTCGTGACCTGCCGCAGAGGCTGCACTACGCCGACATCATCATCGTGTCAAAGTGCCCGGCCTATCTGGAGGACAGCCAGAAGCTCCAGTGGGCACAGTCTTTCGGGCTGAAAGACTACAACCTTGAGTCCTGCACGGGAACCGACAGGAAAGGGGCGGTGAAGACCCTTCTGTTCACGACAATCTGGTACAATTCACTCCAGCCGATCTTCGAGGAAGGTGACCGTAGGTACGCATATTCGCAGAAACTCATCCTCTTTTCAGGAATAGCCAAGGACACGCCGCTGAGAATGTACCTCAGCGACAAGCACGAGATCGTGAAGCGGTTCAGCTTTATGGACCACCACAACTACAACCGGTTCGACATCAAGAAGATAATGCGTGCCGTGAAGGAGCATCCGACGGCTGTCGTGGCCACTACCGAGAAAGACTGCCAGAGGATCCTGGACTACAAGAGGATTCCGGACCAACTGAAGGTCCGCCTGTTCCAGGTGCCGATCGAGGTCGGCTTCCTGTCAGAACACGAAAAAGCGGTCTTCGAGAAAACTCTGACGACCGCCCTTCGCAATTTCACTCCGGAATATTAATTCCTATTTCACAGTCGCTTCGACAAGCTCAGCGACTATCCTACTTAGCATTCACAATTCCAAGTTTTTCCAGCAGGGCCTCCGGCTCTGGATCGTGGCCGCGGAAGCGACGGTAAAGCACATCCTCGTCCTCGCTGCACCCTTTCGACAGGATGTTGTCACGGAACGAGTGCGACACCTCGGTGTTGAATATTCCTTTCTCCTTGAACAGGCTGAAAGCGTCCGCCTCCAGCACCTCGGACCATTTGTAGGAATAGTAGCCGGCGCTGTAACCACCTGAGAATATGTGGCTGAACGAGGTCGAGATGCAAGCCTCCGGGATTGACGGAATCACATTCGAACTCTTCAAGGCAGCCTTCTCAAAAGCGAGGGTCCCCAGTTCCTGCATAGTTTTCAGGTCACTGAGTCCGCCTCTGGATTCAGAGCCACCCTTGAGTGTGTGCCAAGCCATATCCAGAATCCCGAACTGAAGCTGACGCACCTGAGCGTAGGCGGCGTTGTAGTTCTTCGCCTCCACAATCTTGTTTATCAGAGTGTCCGGCAGCGCCTCCCCCGTCTCGAAATGACGCGCGAAAGTGTCCAGGAACTCCGGTTCGAACGCCCAGTTCTCCATAATCTGCGAAGGCAGCTCCACGAAGTCGCGCGAAACATTCGTCCCGGTGAGCGATGAATATCTTCCCTCAGCGAGAATGCCGTGCAGACTGTGTCCGAACTCGTGAAGCAGAGTCGTCAGCTCATCGTGGGTCAGAAGCGACGGCTTCCCTGCGGCCGGTTTCGTGAAATTGGTCACAAGGCTGATGAACGGGCGTTTCTCCACACCGTCCACGATGCTCTGGCCACGGAACTCGGTCATCCAGGCCCCTCCCCTCTTGCTGGCACGCGGGAAGAAGTCTGCGTAGAACAACGCCTTGTGCACACCGTCACCGTCCTTCACGTCATAAACCTTCACATCAGGATGATAGACAGGAATATCCTTCCTCTCCTCGAACGTCAAACCATAGAGTTTCCCAGCCAGACCGAAAGCCGCGTCGATGCAGCTTTCCAGACGGAAATACGGCTTGAGCTGCTCATCGTTGATGGAATAGCGGGCGTCCTTGAGCTTCTCCGACCAGAATCCGAAGTCCCAAGGCTGGATCTCTGAGTCCTCGAAACCGTTAGCGCGGGCATATTCATAAAGTTCCTTGACCTCGGCCTTTGCGGCAGGAAGCGAAGGTTCCAAGAGTTTCTGGATGAACTCGTTGACAGTCCGAGGATTTTTCGCCATCCTCTCTTCAAGAGCGTAGTCGGCATAAGTCTCGTAGCCAAGGATATTCGCTATCTTCAGGCGCAGTTCCGCGATCTGGCGGCAGAGTTCGATGTTGCTGTTCTCCCCTTCCGTGGCCCTTGTGTTGTAGGCCATCCACATCTTCTGACGAAGGTCGCGGCGTGTGCTGTACTTCATAAACGCACCGTAGCTCGGAGCCGAAAGGTCGAACGCCCAGCCCTCCATTTCCTTGGACTTGGCCATCTCGACGGCAGCCTCACGCACGAAATCAGGAAGTCCCTCAAGGTCAGCCTCATCGGTAAGGTTCAGCGTGAACGCGTTGGTCGCGGCCAGCACGTTCTTCCCATACTGGAGGGTCAGCAGGGAGAGCTGCTCGCTGAGCTTGCTGTAGGTCTCCTTGTCCTCCGCACCAAGGTTCGCTCCGCCACGCACGAACGACTTCCAGGTCTTCTCCAGAAGCCTCGCCTGATCCGGTGCCAGCCCTTCGGCGCTCTCGTGCACGGCCTTGACACGGGCGAACAGCGGCTCGTTCAGCGAGACGTACATTGAATATTCAGTCATCATCGGGGAGACTTTCTCCGCGATGTCCTGCATCTGATCGTTCGTGTCGGCCTCCATAAGGTTGTAGAATATGCCGGCGACATCGTTCAGACGGCCTCCGGCCTCGTCCAGGGCGGCGATCGTGTTCTCGAACGTCGGAGCGTCCGGATTGTTCACGATAGCGTCGATCTCGGCCTTGGCCTCGGTGATGGCCTGCTCGAAGGCAGGCAGGTAATGCTCAGTCTTGATCTTGTCGAACTGAGGCGCGCCATACGGCAGCGTGGAATCTGTAAGCAATGGGTTCATTTTGTTGTCACAGGATGAAAGCAGGCACAGGATCGCTCCCGCGGCCGCAAGGATTCTTTTGTTCATAATAATATGTTTCAGTGTTATTTGGCATACAATCAATATTTCACCACGGTAAACGAATGTTTCTCAGCCCCTTGACGGATCGTCACCGAATATCTTCCGGGAGCGAGCCCGGACATATCCACTCTGGCCGGATCGAAAGCGCTGACTTTGACCGTCGCCTCATAGACAGTGCGTCCGGTCTGCGAGACAATCTTCACGGCCAGATCCGCCGGTTCGGCTCCGGTGGCTATGTTAAGGTAGTCCTTGACCGGATTAGGATATGCGGAATATCCGGCGGAAGGATCCCTGGCCACGACCTTGAAACCAATCTCCGCCGAAGTTCCCGCGGCATCCGAGGCCTTGACCGCAATTGTGCTGGAGCCGTACTTCAACACGGTTCCGATGACATTGTCGCCGTTACGGACAAGATGCACGGTCTGAGGATCGCTGGACGAGAGGACATATTCAAGAACCTCACCGTCAGGGTCGTTGAAATATTCATTCATTTTCAGGACAAACGTCTCTCCAAGATTGGTGATGAGCAGGTTGGAGGCATCCTTGATTTTCTCCGGAGGGTTGTTCGCCAGGATGGTGTAGGTGACGGCGAGTGATGTGGCCGCTCCGTAGGCATCGGTGGCTGTGAGCGTCGCAGTGTAGGTTCCAGGCCCCGCCGCCGGCGCGTTGATTGTGATTGTGGCCTCTCCTTTCTCGATTCCGGAGAAGGTGTCCGCCGCGCTTCCAGGCTTGTAGTCCGCGGTGATCGTGTGCCTGTCCGGGTCGGTTATGACAAGGTTGATGACCTTCTTCTCGTGCGAGCGCAGGATAAGGTCGCCGGCGATGTCGCTCTCGATGACAGGCGGGTTGTTGAACACTGTGTTGAACGCCACCAACGGGGACGATTCACCATAGACATTCATATAGGAATAGCCCACGATCCTCACGTAGTATGTTGACGAGAACTCCAGCCCCGTGAATGTAACCTTCTCAGTCTCACCGATCTTGGCCTTTGACAGCACATCTTTCACCAAGACCCCGGAGATGGTGCCTTTCGACGGATCGGCGTTCTCGACCAAGGACTTGTCTTTCCCGCAGATGACTTTGTAGCCGTAGGCGGGATAGCCGTCGGAGTTGCCTTTTACCGTCCAGACGATGTCCACCGAGTTGGCTCTCACCGTGGTCTTGACATTGTCCGCCGTTCCGGGCTTGAAATTCTCGCCATAGTTCAACGCGGCCACTGCGTCCACGAGGCCTCCCGTACCGGACGGCACGATGTCCGAACGCCTGGTTTTCAGCAGTTTCTCCTTCAACATATCACAGGTGAAGCCTTGGCCTCCGCAAGCGGCCACGACCAAAGCGGCGACTCCGGACACGTGCGGACAGGCCATAGATGTTCCTGACATATTCCCGTAAGTTCCGCCGGGAAGGGTGCTGTAGATGTTTGAGCCCGGGGCGGCGAGATCGACAAAATCCCCATAGTTGGAATAACTTGC
This sequence comes from Lachnospiraceae bacterium, assembly GCA_963604455.1. Taxonomy (GTDB): domain Bacteria; phylum Bacteroidota; class Bacteroidia; order Bacteroidales; family UBA932; genus Cryptobacteroides. Next base: position 4,794 of record CAVCRL010000045.1, read on the forward strand.
CTTGCTTCCGTTGCTCGCCAGGGCCGCAACCGCCACCACCGGTTCATAGTTCGCCGGAGCGCCGTTGGCAAGATTGTCATTGCCGGCCGCGAAGACCACCAGTCCACCCTTCATCGGAGAATCCGGAAGCTGGTTCCCGCTATTGTCACATCCTGCGTATTTGATGAAATAGTCGATCGCGCGTTTGTCGAAATAGCCGACCTGCCCCCTGAGAGCGTTCTGCTTTTCCTTCTCACTGAGTTTCCCGTCCCCGTCAGAATCATAACTGTAGGCCCAGCTGTTCTGACAGATTACAGCTCCGTGGTCAGCCGCCCACGTGATCGCCGAGTAGCTGCTGCCACTCTTCGTCTTTTTCTGCCCGCTCTCGGTGACATCCCTGAATATCTCACACGACATCAGAGTGGTGCCCTTATGCCCGGCCGCCGCGTCACCTCCTGCGACTCCGCAGACTCCGACACCATTGTTGCTGACCGCGGCCACGATGCCGGCGACGTGGGTCCCGTGCCTCCCGGCCGCCACCGTACCGCTTCCGTCTATCGTGCTGTAGTTCTGAGACGAACAGTTGCCGGCAAGATCCGGATGGGACTGGTCGATGCCATAGTCAACGACCGCCACGATCACACCAGAATCTCCGGTCGTGTAGTTGTTCCAGACCGGCACGACATTGATGTCATAGTCCGGATAAGAAAGATTGCTCAATCCCCACTGCGATGAATATGACGGATCATTGAATCCCTGAGGCGCGACCGCGCGCTGGCTTTCGACCCTCACTATTCCGGGGACGGACTGAAGCTCGGCGGAAGCCCTTGTCGCGGGGACCGATTCGGAATATTCAACAATGTAGCACCGATGCAGCCCCTCCTTTCTGTGGCGCGGCTCGAATTCCCCGGCGTCAGGGAACGCTCTTTTCATCGACTTTATCCCAAGCTCGTCCAACGCCTGGTTCAGCCCCATCGAGCGGGTCACGATCTTCCCTTGGTCAAGATCACCCTCAATCAAGGAAATCATCTCATCGCTGAATTCGACAAGAGACACTCCCGGAACCACAGAATGGTCAACGCCATCACCCTGTTCCGGGACTGTCTCTTCATCAACTATTTCAAGTGTCCCTTCCTTAGCGCAGGACACGAGCGCAAGCATTACCATCAACGGCCAGACAATCCGTTTCATCCGCAAATCCTCCTATTACCACGCGCACGCGCGGCGATTAAAGAATATAAATATCGGAATATTTTCCGGAATGACAAGCGGAATATGCCGTGATGGTCTTCGGAAAGGCTTATATCGCAGTGTCAGCGACATCCGCCGGAATAGAGGACTTCTTGTAGGTGTCCACCTCGCCCGATTCGGAGGTCAGGGTCAACTGTGAGTTCGACGATGCAAGCTCGACCTCATAGGATGAGCCCCACTGCTTGCCGTCGGAATATTTCCCGGTGAGGGTCGTTCCCGACAAAGCCCAGGTTCCGGAATATTTACGGTATCTTCCGGTCCCGATCATCTGGTACATCGTGAAAGACTTGTCACCCGAGAACGAGATGTACACATCCACGGTCTGTCCGCCCAGTGTGGCGGCCTTGGTCTGCACATTCACAAGATTCCACTCCCCCGTGATGTCAACCGGCATATCATCCTTGCCCCCGCCGCAGGCCGTCAAGGCCACCAACGCCGCGAGCGCCACTATCATATTCTTCAATCTGATCATAACCAACCTCCGTTGCTTGTCTTAAAACCTCTTGAGACAATCGAGATGTCCTGCGATACTTTCATTCCACCTATCTTATCCTCGCCTCCAAGCTCGGTTCCGCCGCCGACCGCAGTGATCCTCACCTTGCAAGCGCCTGTCTTGGTTGGATGAATATAGAGTTTTCCATATTTCATATAAGGATCCTCGGCAAGCCCCATAGATTCCTTGCCGTTTCCAAGAACCTCGACACTCAGATAGGTCAGATTCACGGAGGCTGTGCCGAAATATGAGGAGATATCCACATACTGACCCTCGCCATTCTTCACCACGATGCTCGGAATGCCTTCGATCTTCATCATAAGCTCCCAGGCATCAATGGAACCTTCACCCATCTGGTTACGATATTTATAAAGATCAAGTGTTGTTCCCGCATTATCAGCCAGAGTCTTTTTCCCGATGCTGCTAAGGCGTGTCTCGAAGTCGTTGGTGGAAGTCACGATCATCTGTTTGAAGTCACTGACATTAAACTCCTTACCCAGTTTCAAGGCATAAGAGATCCCCAATGCGACAACTCCGGCGACGTGTGGGCACGCCATTGACGTTCCCTGCATATAACCGTAATCAGAGCCATAAATCTCACTCGGGACAGTTGACAGGATCATACTCTTCTGAGTGACACTGCCTGAGGCTGTCTTGTGATAAGCCTCTCCACCAGGAGCGGTGACGTTGCATCCCGGACCGTAATTGGTGTAGTAGGCAGGGAGGTAATCAGGACCGAAAGCGGAGACACTGATCACGTCAGCGAGCGCACCTGGATAAGTAGCATAAGGGAGTCCATCATTTCCGGAAGCGAAAATAATGATGCCGCCACCTACCGCCTTGTTGTTCTTTTTGGATTCAAAATAACGTAAGGCATCATATTCAGCGCCGGCCTTAACTTTATAGGCACCGTCAGAAAGATACGCCCCGCCTTTGTAGCCAAAAGAGCAGGAAATCACTGACGCACCATTGTCCGCGGCATATTTGATAGCCCTGCCGGCGATCGAAGCCGTACCGCCTCTTCCGCCACTGAATATTTGGCAGGACATAATTTTCACGCCATCACCTTTGCCGCTGCCGCCGGCCACTCCGCAAACACCCAAACCGTTGTTGTTGACTGCGGCTATGGTTCCGGCACAATGCGTTCCGTGTCCACTGTCTCCTCCAATCAGGTTGCCTTTATCGTCATAAATAGGCTGGTTCCACGAGATTTCTCCACCGGCATCGACAAAATTATAGCCGTGCTTGCCGGACGCGTCAGTCCACATATTGGCGGCCAGATCAGGATGATCGTATTTCACGCCCTCATCCACGACAGCCACAATCACGGAATTATCACCTGCGGTCAATGCTGACCAAACATCACTCACATTGATGTCGGCACCGGCGTAACACGTCTGAGACACGGTCTTCTTGCCACCGTTCAAATAATTCCACTGCTCTCCCAAAGACGGATCATTGAATATAGGCGATGACCCGGCAGCTCTCGTCATCGGACCAAGCTCCGGCTCATAAGGATAGACGATCCCGTCGGAAGCCTTGGTGAACTTGATATTATACTCGACATATTTTACCGCGGGGATGGCCGCAAGGCTCTTGGCCGCATCCTGTGTCTCACAGCCCGAGGACAATGTCGCGACGTACCATTTATCCAGGTTAAAACGGCTCTCCTCGCTCTCGTTTCCCGGGACCGAGTCGAAAAGTCTTTCAAGCTTGACCACACCACAACCAGCCAAAGAATCCATCAAAACCTGATCTGGAGCGTTATCAAAAGAAAGCAGAAGGGAGGACGGATCCGAACATTCCGGCGTATTCACAATCTTGGACGGATAATCGGAGGACGCTTCCGGAAGCGTCTCCGACAAATCCTGCCGCGAACAGGCGGAAAAGGCCACAAGGCCGGGAACCAGAATATAAGATGTCAGTTTTCTTATTATCATACCTAAAATCATACGAACGACAAAGAGGCCCGGAGTGATCAACGGGCCTCAATTGTCTAATCAAACAAAGTTATTTAAGTACCGGAAGCTGCTCGTTTGTCAGGTTCTGATACCTGTTACGAACAGGCACGGACACGGCATTCACCTGTTTTACAGGAACACTTGCGGATTCCCATTCAGCTGAGACTCCGGCGGAAGTGAAGACATTCTCGATTGAGATTTCCTTCAGCACTTCCTTGATGGCAGCCTTTCCGTCAAGTCCGGCCTCTGTCGCTTTCTTGAGAGCCTTGCAAGCCTGGGCGGCCTTGGCGGCAGCCTTAGGAGCCAATCCGTTGTCATCCTTGGCAGGATCGACAAGCAAGTAGTTGTAGTAAGCCGAGATGAACGACTCCGCATCAACCTCTTCATTACCGAAGGCAAAGCCGCTGAAGTTGTAACTGTCAGCATATTTAGGCGTGCAGACGATCGCATAGTAACCGTCAAGAACCGGAATTCCGATTGTCACATACGTACCGTTGTAAACCTTGCCGTCACCAAGGGCAAGCACACCGACTTCGCTCTTTCCGTCAACCGTATTGTTGGAGACATTGTAGAAAGCCCCACCGTAGAAATCAAACTCGTAGGTATCATCAAGACCCAACTTTGAGAATGACGGGCCGGCAAGACCCTTGATGGTGATATATTCATCAACATAGCCATCCTCATCCGGTCCCTCGTTAGGGGTCGCTGAATCAGCGATTGTGGCTTTACCTATATATTCCCTCAGACCAAGGGTTTTGAACGCATCCACACCATAAAGGTTGTAGGTTCCGTAAAGACCTTTCTCATTCTCCGGAAGCAAGTCCCCGTTGAAGTTCTTGTAGGTGAAATTCATATAGACAGGAAGCGGATCTCCGTTGGTCGTCGCGCGTGACGCGATGATTGTGTCTTGGTAGCCGTTTGTAGCCCAGACAAGGAAGTAATAAGTTGTTCCAGGAACCAGACCACTGATGACATCACAAGCCCCGTTAGTGTTGATCACTGTCAGGATGGAATCAGAAACGTTCTTTCCTGAAAGCAGGGATCTTACGCAAGCGGACTGGTCAGCCATATCAGCCTGAGTGTAGAGTCCGAGCTTGACAGCCTTGAGGTCCTTGCCATAGACATAATATTCGAGACTGTTCTCCGATGTGAATCCAAGCGGAGTGTATTTGTCGGTCACGGTGAGGCCGCAGTTGACATTCACAGGAACCTCGTCACCCTTGGCGACATAATCTATGCCGACGGAAGCGGACTGCTGAGCCTTGCCGGCGCCATCAAAGGTAACCGCTACAAGGGTATAGACACCAGTAGCGTTGAGAGTGACCCCGATGACATCAGAAGTGGTCTCCGGAACATATTCAACAGCGTTGGTCTCAGAGCCGTCAGAGATTGAGGCGACTTTTGAAGCCACCTGCGTGGCCGAAAGGGTTCCCTCGTAAGCAGCATACTTGATCTTGGCCACATCATTGCCGAGAGAAAGCTGTACAGGGAGAACACCGTTCTCATCCGACTGGCCGGGCTCAAGAGCGACCGAATAATCCACCCTCGTGTAACCTGACGCGACTCCGACAAGATCAAACACTGGAGGTGTCCAGCCACCCAATGAAGGTACCCAATATTTAAGGTTGAAATAGAAGCCACCATTGCCATCGTAATAAGACTGAGGATAGCTCGCTCCGTTCTTACCGTAGAATTCCTCAGGTGTTCCCAATTGGGCTACAGAATAACCACCGTCCGATGTGAAGAACTCGTACATACCATAAGCATAGATGTAGTGTCCTTTATCGTCATAGGCATCCAAAAGCTGCTTTGGAACATTGATCTTATTTGAGTTCACATCCCAAGTGAACTCAAAGTCCCGGCCATTGCCCCAAAGTCCGCCCTTGCATTTGATAATGGAACCATTACTGCCCACATTAGGATAATCGCACAGTTCCGAGCCATCAATCACGCAATGACGCACACCGTTCACCTCATAGTACTTGATGTGCACATCGTGCTGTTCACCCCACCATTCAGCGTTGAAATGAACGAGTGAAGAAGCTGAGGAAGGATCGGTGAACGACTCCCACTTCACGCGAAGGACAGAGTAGTCAAGCGCGACAGGCGTGCTGCTGTACTTGGACGCGTACTGAGGATCCTGGATTTCAAAGCTTGCCGTGTAGGTCGTGCCTTCAACAGCGTTAGGGAACGACAGTGTGAAAGTCGTCTCGGACTGTCCATTCTCGAATCTCACAGGAGACACGGTAAAGACGCTCTCGTCAGAGAATGTGGCTACGACAGGGACCGTGATGGCACCGTCTGTGTTGGTACGCCTGACTGTGAATGTGGCTGTCGGCTCCATAGTAGGGTCAAGAGTGTGTGAACCAGATGCCTCCTGCGCAGGGAAATAAACCCCGTAGCATCCGGTCACGTCATCCTCTCCCCACTCGTATTCGGTTGTGTCCTTGCAGGAGGCCGCGGTGACAGCGACAGCTGCAAGCATCATCAATGATTTGAATATCTTATTCATAATGTAAATTCTTTATAATTAGTCCGTAACACCGTCACGAAGAGATGGATTCTGATCCTTGACAGGAAGCACGCCATCTGTGTTGTCAACAATAGCGAAGTTTGTGTTCAGCTCGCCCTGAGGGAATCTCATAAGAAGCCAACCATCATCAGCAGCCATATTGAAACGGAAGTTGTCCGGCTGGTTTGTGCTGGTGCCGTCATCGTGGAAACGAACCAACGGCTTGTTAAGACGCTTTGTGTCATAGATTCCGAAACCCTCGCCCCAAAGCTCGACACGGCGCTGGAACCAAATCTCATCAGCAAGTGAAAGACCTCTCTCATCCACTGAATATGAAGGCTCACGGTAACCGCGGACAAAGTTGGTAAGAATCTCTCTTGCCTTGGCCTCATTGCCACTCTTAGCATAGCCTTCAGCCTGGATAAGAATCATTTCCTCAACCCTCATAAACGGGAAGTCCTCGTCATTCGCTGTCGTACCGATGGTATTGCAGCCAAACTTGACATTGGTATAAGGAGTGAAAGGCTTCTTGACATTGGTGATCTCAAGGTTGGCGATGTCACCTACAGGCTTACCGTTGACCAACCAGGTCAGTCCCTCGATAAGCGGTGACTTCAAATCCTCATCGACCCACCAACCTTTGCGGACATCATCAGAAGTGATCTTGTTCCAAAGCATTTTGTTGATGCAGGTATAGACCTGGCAGGCCGCTGAATAGCTGTCAGCGGAGAATGAGCGAAGCCAGGCGGCGGCTGTCGCGTCAGTCTTACCCTGAGCCATATCCGTAGTCATATCGTAGCCCCAGATCCAGTTCTTCTCGTTGATGTCTTTGAATGAAGGCCTGGAGACATCCTCGATAGAAGCCGGAGTGTAATTCTCGGCAGCCTTCTCGGCATCGGCGGCGGCGGCCGCATAGTTGCCCATATTCAAGTTGGCGCGGGCGCGGAGGCCGTATGCGACTTGCTGATCAATGTGCATTTTGGTGGTTCTCTTGAATCCTGCAAGGTGCTCGATCGCATAATCAAGATCCTCGATTATCAAGGCATATACCTCCTTGACAGTGGCGCGAGGATTATTTGTGAAATCAGTGGTCTGAGGAGTTACAAGAGGCACGCAAGGCTTGTCTGCGGAAGTCTCGTAGTTGAACTGGAACGCAGGTGCCAGTGACAGGTAGGCGAAAGCTCTCAAAGCGCGAGCCTGGGCGATCATATGGATGGCATTCTCATCCGTCACATCCTCTGGATACGATGAGATGAAAGTGTTGACATCAGCGATCAGTTTGTAAGGAACGCGATAACGGATGTACGGGTTACGATAGTTCGCGTTTCTGGAAGAATACTCTCCGCAGACAGAGAACCAGTTGTAGCCTGAGTCAGCGATGATCGCGTCGGCTCCCTCAAGATCATTGCAGAAGAACATCATAGGGAAAGCCCAATCATCAGGCTTCTCATAGCCCATACTGTAAGGTTCGCCAAGCTGAGTGAACAGGCCTGTGAATGATGCGTCAGCGCGGGAAGGGGCGATGATGTTTGTCTCCTTCACCTGCGATGCAAGCATAACTCCGCTTTCAGGGACAATCTCATCCATATCAGCGCAGGCGGTGAAAGCCAGCCCGGCCAGACAAGAATATATTAATTTACTGTATTTCATATTCTTATGCATTATTAAGTTTAGAATGTAAGTGTAAGACCACCAGTGATGTTACGCATTGCGCCATAGTTTCCGCTGTTAAGACCGGAACCAGAAGTGTAGGAACCAAGTCCAATGGAGTAACGTGGGTCAACACCCTTACGCTTTGAGAACACGGCAAGGTTCTCACCTGATACATAGACTCTCAGACCGGCAAGCTTGATCTTGTTGACAAGTTTGGTCGGGAATGAATATCCAAGTGTGGCATTATTGATGCTGAGATAGTTGGAACTGATCATAAAGCGATCAACAGCGCTTTGGGCGACCTGGACATCTCCATCAAGACGAGGAACGTCAGTGTTGGTGTTCTCCGGAGTCCAAGCCTTGAGGGCATCCTTGTGCCAAGCCTGGCCGGCGGCGCTGCTCGTGTGCATCAAAGCCTGATAGGTTCCATCATAATACTTACCTCCAAGCTGGTAGGAGAACTGGACTGAGAAGTCAAATCCGTATGCGCTTAAAGATGTTCCGAAACCGCCATAGAGCTTAGGAAGAACACTTCCGCACTCGTACTGTGTGGCTTTGCTGAACACATCGGTGGTACCAGTGACAGTGTTGCCACTCTCGTCCTCATAGTCATAGTAGTAGAGAGCCTTACCAGTGGCCTTGTCAACTCCGGCATATTTGTACATATAAGCCTCATAGAGGGAACCGCCGATCTTGTAGATGTAGTTGCCTCCCTTGATACCTTCACCCTCAACGCTCTCATCAAGAGAAAGGATCTCATTCTTATAGTGGCTGAAATTGGCGTTCCAAGACCAGTTGAAATTCTTGGTGCTGAAAATCTTGCCGTCGAGGGAAAGCTCGAATCCCTTGTTCATAATGGAGCCAACGTTGACAGGAATATGTCCGGTAGGATTACCGGCGGAAAGCGGAACTGACTTGGAGTAAAGCAGATCCTCGGTCTTACGGGCGAACACCTCGAAAGAGCCGTTCAGGTAGCCGCCGAAGAGCTCGAAGTCTGTACCGACATTGAAAGACTTTGATGTCTCCCAGGTAAGTTCCTCGTTACCTTTGTAACTAAGAGTGATTGAATATGCGCCCGTCTCTTCATTGTAAGAGTGAGTGTACTGATCCGCATAAGGATAAAGGCTACCGAGATTGTCGTTACCCTGCATACCATAGCTGACCTTAAGCTTCAACATATCAATCCATTTCACACCGCTCAGGAAATTCTCCTTGCTGATCAGCCAAGCTCCGCCGACTGACCAGAAATCACCCCAACGATGACCCTTGGCGAAACGGGAGGAGGCGTCACGACGATAGGAGGCGCTGGCGAAATACTTGCCATCATAGTCGTACTGGGCACGCGCGAGGATACCTTCGGTCATATACCTGTTCGTGTAGGAAGACAGGCTTCTGTTAGTGGTACCATCCGCATTGTTGAGCTCACCGACTAGCGGGTTGAAAAGGTGATCGTTGGAGCCGCCAAGGTACTGAGACTTTCTTTGATACTGCTCATAACCCACAAGAACATCAACATTGTGGATTCTGTCGAAAGATTTCTTGTACTCGGCAAGATATTGCTGGTTGGTGGTGAACATCCTTTGCTGAACCACGCTGGCAGCGCCGTCAACACCGCTTGAGGAACCAAACGGGCTGTAGAGATGCGTGGCCCTGGTGTTGTCGGAAGTGAAACCAAGGTTGGCCGAGATTGTCAATCCCGCTACAGGAGTAAAGATAGCGCCCCACTTTCCGGTAAGCACATCCGCAAGCGAGTTATAGTCGTTGACTTCATTATCCCTTACAGCATTGCCGACAAAGCTTGGACGGGTGAAGTTCGTATTGTTGGAATCATATACGGTCCTTCCGTTCTCCTTCATAATGTTGCCGTCAGCATCGCGGACATACAAAGGATAGATAGGACCGATGTTGTTCACAATGTAGAAGATGTTGCCAGATGATCCGAACGTGCTTGTGTAGGAAGCGATCTGGGAATCAGAATGAGAGAAGTTCATACTTGTGAGCACTCTGAACCAAGGCTTTACCTGATACTCGGCGTTGACACGGCCTGTGTAACGCTTGTACTCAGAGTTGTCAACCATACCGCCGTCATCCAGGAAACCGGCGCTGGCGTAGTAGTTGAACCTGTCGGTGGCTCCGCTTACGGAAACATTATATTCCTGACGGAATGAGTTGTGGTAAGCCTCTTTGTACCAATCATCAGGAGTGTAGTAATACTCTCCGTCGGTATAGCCGAGTTTGGCGTGAGGGTTGAGTTTGAAGTTTGTTCCTACCAGTTTTTCCCCTTCCGGAATGGTATAGACCTGATAGCCGAGACCACCATTCTGAGAATCAAGCAGATTCTTGTCAGCGTAGGCATAGCTCTCAGCCACGGTGTGACCAGAATATAAATAGGAATTGTACATCATCTTGTACCAAGTCTCGTAATATTCGGCAGGATCGCTTATCACGTCATACTGAGGGATCAAGCGAGAGTTCACACCCCACTTCGTGTCAAGTTTGACCACAGCCTCACCGGATTTTCCTTTCTTGGTGGTGATGAGCACGACTCCGTTCGCTCCACGGTGACCGTAGATGGCGGAAGCGGCGGCATCCTTAAGAACTGACATTGACTCGACATCTCCTGGGTTGATGTCTGATATCGCACCCTCGTACGGAACACCGTCCACAACGATAAGCGGACTGTTGCTTGCGCTCATAGAACCGATACCACGAATCCTAAGTGTGGAGGAGTTACCTGTAGGGTCACCACTTGATGAGATGAGCTGCACACCTGGAGTCGTACCAGCGAGAGCGCTCGTCACATTTGTAGTGATCTTCTTTTCGATTGTCTCGCTCTTGACCATAGCGGCGGAACCGGTGAAGGACTCCTTGGTGGCTGTACCGTAAGCCACGACGATGACATCGTCAAGGACATTGTCAACCTCCAGGGAGACATCAATCTTTGTTCTTCCAGACACAGGCACTTCAGTTGTCACATAGCCGACAGAGCTGAACACAAGAACGGCGGATCCCGTGCTGGACACGGAAATAGTGTAGGCTCCGTCCTCTCCTGAGGAAATGCCGTTCATCGTGCCTTTCTCCATAATGGAGGCGAAAGGGATCACCTCACCTGTCGATGCGTCACGCACGACTCCGGTGACCGTCCCCTTCTGGGCGAATGCCGCACTTAGACCCAAGAACAGGCACAGTGCGATCGTAAATAATTTTTTACCCATAAGCTTAAAACTTTTGTTAAACTTAACGATTATTGAATATTGATAATAATAATCAAATCAAAACCTCATTTTTTCATTCCCGGCTCAAGCCAGACATCACATCAAGAACCCTTTCCGTAAAGCCTGAAACCTGAATACCAATCGCAAATTAAAAAATTTAATTCCGAAAATCCAACTGTTAAAAACGACATAAAAATTGAGCCTATGCCGTTTATTTAACGATTTACACAATCTCTATTTAAAACAATTCCTCTCATATACTTTCAAATTATCAGGCAAGTCGCCGAATATTTTTACATCCGTAATTAAACAGAAAAATCGCCTTTATCGTTTCAATCACAGACATCATTCCCCAAAACACGCCTAAGACAGATTCTTACCCCCTCCAAAGCCGCTTTCAAATTATCACTTCTTCCCATAAACTTCCCCTTTCCTATTCTTGAATATTTGTTAAACTTGACCTTTGAATATTGCCCCCGACAGAACGCTCCGCACCGCCGC
>CAVCRL010000046.1:0-16246 GCA_963604455.1 Lachnospiraceae bacterium
TCCCGAAACGGCAAGGCGTACATCCACACGGCCGGCAAGGCGGAAGACTATCAGCTTCTGTGGCAGAACCTTCCTGAGAAGTGGGACGAAAGCCCTGAGGGCAACACTCCGTTCATCGAGTCGATGGCCGCCGCCGCCCAGGCCGTCAATGATTATTTCGCAGCCAAGAAAGGAATCGTGTACATCAATGTCCTCAACAATCTCTCAATTGATTGTGACTGCGACGGCAATCCTCACAAGCCTACCATCAAGGACATCGGAATGGCAGCCTCACTCGACCCTGTCGCCCTTGACAAGTTCTGCCTCGACCAGGTGTTCAACCTCCCGAAAGACAAGGACAACGACACACAGGCCCTCCTCGACAGGATCAGCCAGCGCCACGGCACCCGCATCGTGTACCGCGCTGAGGAAATGGGCCTCGGTTCCACCGAATATGTCGTCAAAGACATTGACTGATCTTCACGTCCACGTCATTACAACCCGTAGAGGCCAAATGATTGACCTTGCGTAGAGTGTTTTACCCTCCTCCAGTTTAGATCACGTGAGAGGAGGGTGATTTATTTTGCTGAGACGATGTAGAAGCAGGAGGTGGAGAGGAAGTTGCGGAGGAACGGGATGTGGTCGAGGCCGAGGCGCAGACGGGTCGGATGGAGATGGAACTTGGCCTTGTAGTGCGGGCTGATCAGCCAAAGCTTCCGCTCGACGATCTGAAACCCGGTTTCCCTGCAAAGACGATCGAACGTTTCCGGAGTCATCTTGGAACGCTTGATGCTCAGCAACTCATCGATCTTGGCGGGATCTTCCTTGAATATTCTTAGATAGCCTCTGTAAAGGCTGGCCGGCAGTAGGTGCATAAACGGAACCTTGGAGCAGACTCCGCTTTTGCAGACCTGCTGGTGTCCTCCGAACGGCATCTGCCAGGCCGGGAAACCGAAAAACACGATACCGTCCGGCTTCAGGAATTTCTTGATGCCGGAGAAGAAGGCTGGTTTGTCCTCCGGTTCGATGTGTTCTATCACATCGTGGATCAGGACGATGTCAAAACGGTCGTCCAGAGGGGGCATATTCAGAAAGTTTCCGCTGATGAACTCGCCCGGCATATTCCTTTGTGCGAAATATTCCTTGGCGTTCGCTATCTTGTTGGCGGCAAGGTCGATGCCTGTCACTGAGCATCCCGCTTCGGCGAACGGCAAAAGGTTTCCGCCCTCGCCGCTGCCGATCTCCAGAACCCGTGTTCCGTCCCCGATGCTCTTGAACTTCCGAAGATAGTCGATGTAAAACTCGCGGGAAGTCTGGGCCAACTCCCTGAAATACCTTTCCCTGTCTTTGTGTCTCTCCTGCATTGCGTTTGTCTGATGTCCCGGAAGCCGCCTTGCGGTCAAACGATTCTGAAAAAACTTACTAAGCGGCACTTCCGAACCGCAATATTAATAAAAAATGATCAATATTGAGCGCATCTCCTTTGGATTGTGACGATTATTCGCCATATTTACAAAATCATAACCACTATTTATGAATATGCTGAAGTTCGCAATCTGTGCCATTCTCCTGACTTTCGCCGCAGTGTCATCGTCGGCACAGGATTATTATTCAAATAAGGAATATATTAAATATAATGGTATAAGGTATCGCGTAACACATTACCCGGGGAGTGTGTATGTTGAGAATGCTGCAAATTATATGAGGGAGACACCTCGTTATAAGGTGGGCTCAGATCCGATTTTGTATTATACATATGCTTCCGGGATGGGGCATATGGCGGTATCTGATACGATCCAATTTAAGAAGATAGTGGGGAAAGTCTTTAGTGATGAGGAGATTAGTGCTTATGCAAAAAGCCAGGGAAGTGTTTTCTTGACTTATGTGGTTGATCCGGATAGCGGAAAAGTACTTGAGGTTAACTTCAGGGTAGGAATTAATAATGGTGATAATACATTGCTTGCGATACCTATAGAAAAATTCTACAAGCTTGAGGTCTTGATAAAGCAACGTCTGGTCTGTCACATTTCTGATGAATTAAAGACTGAAAAGCAATCCTATGCCCTTTCTGGGGATACGCTGTTTTAGCGATGGCCGGCATTACCGATCATCGGTTGGTGGGCTATTGCTATAAGATTGACAGACGGTTTCAATAAGAAAGTTGGTGTCATTTGTTCTTGAGGCTTTGCCGGATGACATCCAGAATCTCGTCGCCGTACTTGTCGCACTTGGACTTGCCGAAGCCTTTGACGGTGAGGAGTTCCTCTTTGGTCGTGGGGGCGAGGTCGGCTATGGCCAGGAGGGTTTTCTGGTGGAGGATTATGTAGGCTGGGACGTTGTCTTTCTGGTACTTCTCACGCCTCCAGTCGATCAGGGCCTGGACCAGTTCCGGATGTGCGCTGCCGGAGTAGGTGTCTGAGTCCTGCGACTGTCCGTCGGCTGGTCTTTGAGTCTGTTTCGTGACGGACGGTTCGACAGGCTCACCAACCGCATTAGGTCGCTGAGCCGAACCATCCGGTCGCTGAGCCTGCCGAAGCGAACCGACCTGAGTCTCCGAGAACGCCCTTGCCAACACCTTTAGAGACCTTGCCTCAGACAACTCATTGTCCGTCTTTAGTTTATGGTACGCCTTCGTGCTGAATCCTTCCGACAGGATAGTCTCGTATAGCGTCAGCCTGAACCGTAATTCGCTTAAAAACTCCTCTGCCGCCGCCTTGAAAGCCTTTTTGATCTCCTTGTCGTCAATCTCTATGAGTGTCAGCGGAGCGGCGAACAAAGCCAATGGCCTCAACTCCTTCCGGAAATATTCACAAGCCTTGGTGACGCGCTCCCGCAGGAGAGGAAAGTCGTCCGGCGTGCCGCTGTGGATGGAAGCGGCGATGTAGCGGATCTGCTTTTGGAACTTCTGGGCCGTGTCGCTTAGCGTGCGTATCCCGGTGAAAGTCTTTTGGTTATCCTTACCGGAGTCCTGTTGAGGTGCTGTCTCACCAATCTGTTCCGATATTCCCGCACCGACTGTGTTGAACCGGCCTGCCTGATCCGGATAGAGATTCGACAGGTTGACCTGATATATTCGGTTAACCCTGTTGTAAAGGTAGCGAAGCCGCTGAAGGTCAAAGGCATCGCAAAGGGTCGAGGTGAAATATTCATTGGCCATAGCGGGCAGTTTGAGCTGCGCTTCCTCCGCCGGCTCGCGGCTGCTTTCGAACGCCGAGACCTCCTCGCTGGTGAAGGTGCAGCGTCGCGTGATCGGGGTGGTCAGGACGATGCCTTCGAGGGTGCGGCAGCGGGAAAGGGCGACATAGACCTGCCCGAACGAGAATGCCGCTCCGGCGTCGATGATCACGTGGTCGAAGGTCAGCCCCTGGCTCTTGTGAATCGTCACCGCCCACGCCGGACGCAGAGGGACCTGCTCGAACGTTCCGTCCACAATCCCCTCAATCTCACCGGTTTGCTCGTTTAGGCCGTAGCGGATGTTCTCCCATTTTTCGGTCGTGACCTCGATGCTGTCGCCGCTCTCATCCTGCACGATAAGCTGCGGCTTGACTTTCTCCACGGTCGCGATCTTGCCGTTGTAGTAGCGAGCCTCCCCGGAAGTGTCGTTGCGGATGAACATCACCTGCGCCCCGACCCTCAGACGGAGCTGAGTCTCAGCGGGATAAGCGTTTTCCGGGAATATTCCCTCAACCTGCGCCTCGAAAGTCGCCTCGTCGGTCTCCAACGCGTTCATCTTCGCCTCGTTGACCGAATCCGCCTGTGCGTTGTGGGTCGTGAGACGGATCCAACGCTCGCTCTCCGGCGGAACGAAACCAGGGTTCAACCTCTTGTTCAGCTCGCCCAGAGCCCATTCGCTCGGCCTTCCCGACCTCACCTCATTCAAAATGTCAAGGAATATCCTATCGCTCTGCCTGTGAACCTTCTCCAGCTGGATCGTCACGTATGGCAGCCGCTGCAACACCTTGGAATTGAAGAAGAAAGGTGATGAATATACCTGCTCCATAAACGGCCTCTCCGACTCCCGGACGACCGGTGGAAGCTGCTGAATATCCCCGATCATCAACAACTGCACCCCTCCGAACGGCCGGTCGTTGCGCCTGTAGCGTTTCAGGATGTCATCAATCGCGTCCAAAATGTCCGCTCTCACCATCGAGATCTCATCGATGATCAGTAGGTCAAGAGTCCGCAGGATCTTCACCCTTTCCTTCCGCAGGGAACGCATCCGCTCCGGCATCTGATATTCAGTGACAAGTTCTTTGACATCAGGCAGGTACGGACAAAGCGGCAGTTGGAAGAACGAGTGTATGGTCACTCCGCCGGCATTGATGGCCGCCACTCCTGTCGGAGCCACAACGGCGAACCGTTTGGATGTCTGCCTTACGATTCCCTTAAGGAACGTTGTCTTTCCCGTTCCGGCCTTGCCGGTCAGGAACACGGAGACCCCCGTCTCTTCCACATATCTCTCCGCCAAAGTGAATCTCTCGTCCTTTTCGATCATAGCTCCTTAGTCTTTCTGTTTTCGTTCCGCTAAAGTTAGCATTAAAACTTCTTCCGGCAAAATCAAATCCGAACAAATCCACGGACAGGAACCATCCCGGCCTACTCAAACAGAGCGTCTATCGTCACTTGATTCGCTGCGAGGTTCAGTAGATTGTTCCGCCAAAGTTGGGGGAATTTTTGAACTTTGGCGTAACATTCGCTAAATGTTTTGCCAAAATGCCAATTTTTGACAATGTTTGGCAAAACAATGGCGCAAGGTTGCGCCAAACTCATACGACATTGACCTTCCCTGTGCTTCTTCGTGCTGTAGAGCGTAATGCACCTCCTGATGTCTGATGGTGAATAGCCCGTGATTAGCAACGCTCTGAGAATAAGGATGTTCAGAAACGCTGCCCTCTCGTTTGTTCTTGCACGATTTTGTAATTTGCTGAATATGAGCGCAGAGCGTTTCGCGTCTCTTCCCATTGCCATCAGCACCGTGTCATAAATCTCAATGGCAAGGCATATTTTTTAATTGAATATTTAGTCGTAACTTAGCGGACTGCTTGATAGGCAAAGATTTTGCTTTATTCGTAAGGATTTAGTTTCTTTGTGCGGTATGAAGTTGATTGAACGGAATATGGCTCAGATTGTCGCCTTGTGTGAGAAACATAAGGTTGTGGCGCTGTATGTCTTCGGCTCTGCATTGACAGACAAATTCAACAAGGACAGCGATGTGGACTTTTCCGTTGTTTTTGATCGGGACTCATTGTCTCTTATGGAGTATGGCGACAACTATTTCGACTTCAAATTCGCACTGGAGGATCTCCTGCACCGTGATGTAGATCTGATTGAATATAACGCTGTCAAGAATCCGTATTTCAAAGAGGAGCTTGATGAGACAAAGCAAATGATTTATGGACAGACATCTTAAGGCCTATCTGTTTGACATTCAGACAGCGATCGATGAAATCTATTCGTTCTTTGAGAAAGTTCCAAAACAGTTCGAAGAGTATCGGCGCAATTTGATGCTGCGTCGTGCCATAGAGCGTAATGTCGCCATCATCGGAGAAGCCGTTAATCGCGTGGTCAAGGAACATCCTGACGTTCATATCTCCAATGCCCGGGCTATAATCGCGACACGCAATCGTGTCATCCACGCTTATGATGCGGTAACAGATGATATTATGTGGAAGATTGTCATCAATGACCTTCCACGATTGAGAGAAGAAGTCATCATCCTGATGTCTGATGGTGAATAGCCCGTGATTGGCAACGCTCTGAGAATAAGGATGTTCTGAAACGCTACCCTCTCGTTTGTTCTTGCACGGTTTTGTAATTTGCTGAATATGAGCGCAGAGCGTTTCGCATCCCTTTTCATTGCCATCAGCGCCGTGTCATAAATCTCAATGGCAAGGCATATTTTTTAATTGAATATTTAGTCGTAACTTAGCGGACTGCTTGATAGGCAAAGATTTTGCGGTGAATATAAACCGGCCGCCGAACCTGCGTCATCGGGTCACTGAGCTTGTCTAAGAGACTTAGACGAGTGCAAGCCGAACCCGGTCACTGAGCTTGCCGAAGTGACCAAGTTTGCGCCTTTGGGTGGGGAAAATGATTTGTGGAACATTAATTAAACACATTTGATATGAAAGCAAATAGATTTTTGAGTTTCATTCTGTCCGTCGCCGCGCTGTCGTTTATGACGGTGGCTTGCGAGGAGAAGAAAGAGGATTTGGGCGCTCCTTCATTGACGCTCAATCCGTCCGAGATTTCTGTTGAGAAGGCCGGTACAACGACCACCATCGAGGTGACCGCCACCAGAGACTGGACAACCAACATCTCCGATGATGACGCGAAGTGGATCTCTGTGCTCCCTACAAGCGGAAGCGCATCCGCGGATCCGGTGAAGGTCGAGGTTAAGGTACTGGAAAACCCTGGGTTTGACCGCACAGGCTCTGTAACTTTCTCCATCGGATTCGATTCCAAGACATTGACCGTCAATCAGGCCGGAACAGGCAAGGTTGAAGGCGTGATCGGAGAGATCGCGGCCGGGGAAGAGAACAAGACCGTTGAGGTCAAGGATGTACTTGTGACAGGTGTGACCACACAGAGCATCGTCATCACTGACCCGACCGGAAGCATACTGGTGTTCGCCAAGGCGAATCCTGGAGCTAAAGTAGGTGACAAGGTCAATGTCTCCGGTACAACCGGCAAGCACAACGGCCTTATGCAGATTGCCTCACCGACCATATCCGTAGTCTCTTCAGGCAATACTGTCTCCTATCCTGACCCAACCACGATCGACGCGGGCAACATCACTTCCTTCAGCAGCAGCGTTGTCTCTTTCGTGACGTTCAAGGCTGTGCCTAAGAAGAGCTCTGACGGTAAATATGTCAACTTCTATGTCGGCGATGTCACCAGCAAGGATCTGTCATTGTCTTACTACCCTGGCGACCTTGAGTCATTGTTGGATAAGGAGACCGAAGTCAAAGGTTGGTATGTCGGCGGCGGCACACACTATCAGGTAGTGGCCACCAATGTCAACGGCAAGGACATCACAAGTGTTGACGGCGGCAGTGACACACCAGACGTTCCGGGCACCAAGATGACTCTCGCCCAGATGCTTACCGCTGACAGGAAAGCTAACACCGTTGTCGAGTCCGAGGAAGTTCTGGTAGGTGCCATAACAACCAAAGGATATGTCGCCACAGACGGCACATCAAGCATTTATGTCTATCAGAATTCCACCCCGACCGTCAAGGTTGGAGACAAGATTACCTTCAAAGGCACTTTGGAAGATTACTATGGTCTGCCGGAGATAACCTCTCCTAAGACCACAACAGTGTCTTCCGGAAACACTGTGAAGTACCCGACCGCCAAGGACATCACCACCACTTTCGATTCCTATACCTCAAGTGTCGCTGAATATGTCACTTACACGGCCAAAGTCGTGAAGAACGGCAACTATACCAACTTTGAGGTGGAAGGTGCGACAAAGTTCAAGGGGGCCCTGTCAAGCGCTCCTTCTGCCATATATTCAACATTCGCCGAGGGTGACAAGGTTCAGGTGACCGGCTACTTCAACACGCTCAACACCAGCGCCAATCTTCTTAACGTCATCGCAACAGAGGTGAAGGTTCTTGAGAAAGGCGAAGGCGGTGGAGACAACCCTGGAGGTGACACCCCGGCAGAGGGAGAGTTCTCCAGCAATATCACGTGGACTTTAGGTGATGGAGCATATTCAGAGAAGGCCTCCATTAACGGCACGAAAGATGTTTCTGTGTTAAAACTTGGAACAGGGAAAAAGATCGGCTCCGCCACTATCGTGATTCCTGCCGGCACAAAGAAAGTCTCTTTCTATGGTTTGGCTTGGAAAGGCAAGACAGCAAGCGTAGCCGCTGAATTAGGCGGAACCGCCATTGGTGATCCAATCAGTCTGACAGGTAATCCTGGATGTGCAAACACTGCACCTTACACAATTACCGATGTCACAACCGCTTCCAAAAAGACCATAGACATAGCGGCTCTTAATGGCGGGAACGCATTGCCTGCGGATGTGACGATCACTGTCAAATCTGTCAAAGGTTCGGACTACAGGGTCGTTCTCTTTGGTATTCAGGCTGAGAGGTAATATAATTGGTTGATAATAAGCAGCAAAGGGATGTCCGTCAATTCGGGCAGCCCTTTTGCTCTCTAAACAATATGCGTTTGAAAATCGCGTTGAAACATATTCCTATGTTCCTTGGGTTATGCATTGCCGCCCTTACGATCGCGTCGTGCGAGCCTGCTGATGAGTCCAAGCCGCTACCTCCTACTGTCGAACTTGGCAGCGCCACGGTTGAAGCGGCCGGGGGACCTCAGTTTATCCGTGTAAAGTCAACCGAATCCTGGAACCTTTCCATTGTCTCTGAATATGATAAAGCGGTGGATTGGATAAAGGTTGATCAGGCGTCGGGCAATGGAGACTGCAACATCGAGGCAAAGGTCGCTTCGAATGAGTCTGATGACGAGCGTTCGGCCACAATCATCGTCACATCCAAGGCCGGGGAGGCTTCCGCAAAGTTAACCCAGAAGGGAAAGGTGATCGTGAAGCCGGATCCCGATCCTACGCCTGACCCGGAACCTGACCCGAAGCCAAGTGTTACCGGGTGGCTGGAGCTTCCGGCGGTTCCTAACGGCACGGACTTTTTCACTCATTCTATGACAATAGGCTCCACGAAGACGAGGAACTATTCCTTCATCTGGGATTACAGCAATCTCGTGGCTCCGTGGGTGGCTTATCCGCTCTGCAAGTGGAATATGGCCAATAACATCAAGAGAACCAACGCCTGGGGACTGGATCCGCTGCTGCCGGAGGGTAAGCAGCCGGTGCTGTTCAGAGGCTTCAGCGAGGGCAACAACGGATGGTATGCCAGAGGTCACCAGATCCCTTCGGCGGACAGGCTTACCTCTTACGAGTCAAACTCTATGACATTCTATGGCACGAATATGACCCCTCAGATTCAGGAAGGTTTCAACGGGGACATCTGGGCCACTCTCGAAGGCAAGGTCCGTTCCTGGGCCAACAGCTCCGACACCCTCTATGTTGTGACCGGTTGCGTGATAGACTATCCGGAAGGCCAGACTGTCAAGTATGCGCTTGACAATTACGGCAAGAAAGTCACGGTCCCGACGGCCTATTACAAAGTCGTTCTCCGTTATATGAAGAGTTCAACGATAGGTTATTCCGGCTATTCCGCCTGTGCTGTCTGGCTTGACCACAAGGTTTACAGCAGCAGTTCCATAAACTCTTCATATTCAATGTCAGTGGATGCCCTTGAGAAGAAGACAGGGATTGATTTCTTTGTGAACCTGCCGGCGAAAGTGGGCGAGGAGACCGCCGCCAAGATCGAGGCCGAAGATCCTGCCAAAGTGTCTTGGTGGTGGTAGAAACCACTATAAATGAATATAATACAAAACTGATATGCGTTTGAGAAAAATACTTTATTCCGCCCTTCTGCTTCTGGTGGTGACCGTCACGGCCTGCGCCAAAGGAGACAAGGGCGCGAGAGGCTATGTCATTGGCTTTTACAATGTCGAGAACCTCTTCGACACCTACCACGACGAGGGCAAGAATGACTATGAATATCTCCCCGACGGGGCGAACCGCTGGACCGACGCTCGTTACAACCGCAAGCTCCACAACATCGCGACCGTCATCAAGGCTATGGCCGAGGAGAACAAGGCTTTCCACACGATCCTTGGCCTGAGCGAGATCGAGAACCGTCACGTGCTTGAGGATCTGGTCAGCCAGCCGGAGATCGCTGACGCCAATTACCAGATAGTACACTACGACGGACCGGACAGGCGAGGCGTGGACGTGGCTCTGCTTTACAGACCGGAGCAGTTCAAACTGATTGAGAGCAAGTCTATTCCGTTTGATTTCAACAGCAAGGACATCAAGTTTGATATGGACAGGGAGTCTCAGAAAAATTTCCGCACACGTGACATCCTGATGGCCCGTGGCGAGATCAAGGGCGAGATGTTCGCGTTTTTCGTGGCGCACCTTCCTTCCAGGATCGGAGGCAAGGGGAGTGACCTGCGAAGCCGTGGCGCGGAGATCATCTACGACAACTCGGTTGAGCTGATGAAGAAATATCCCGGGATCAAGATCGTTGTGATGGGCGATATGAACGACAACCCGACGGACGAGAGTATGGCTGTCTATATGCACGGCAAGGAGAATGTCTCCGAGGTCGGAAAGATGGACTTTTTCTCTCCGTTCACCTCAATGCTGAAAGCTGGCTATGGCTCTCTGGCATATCGCGGGGACTGGAATATTTACGACATCATTATGGCGAACGAGGCGTTGGTGAACGCTCCTAAGGGTTCTCTTAAGATCGTTCCGATTGTCAAAGGGAAATATTACGGACGCGTCTTCAACCAGCCGTTTATGATCCAGCAGACCGGACAGTACAAGGGGACTCCGTTCCGGACATATTCCTCCGGCTCTTATGTCGGCGGCTACAGCGACCACTATCCTACTTATATTGTCATCAGCAATAAGTAATTAATATTCAATATTTATGAACAAAAAAATATTCCTTGCCGCCTCGGCTCTGTTTCTGACACTGACTCTGTCGGCGCAGAACTACACCGGTGGCGTGAAAGGTACGGTCGTCAGCCGATTGAGCAAGGCGACCATTGACGGAGCGGATCTGATCCTATATTCAGAAGGAAAGGAAGTCGCCCGTGTGAAGGCCGGACAGGACGGAACATTCCAGATCGGGAACCTGAAGGACGGAATGTACGACCTCGTCATCGAAAGCCCGGACTACCTCCAGTCCAGGGTGAACGTGACCGTAGGCGACGGCTATGTCAAGAATATGTTCAACCTCTCCCTGACTCCGGTCACGAAGGTCGCCGAGGTGGATGACGCCAGCTTCTCCGAGTTTGATATGGATGACTCCGGCTATCAGGACAGCCCGACGATCCTTTTCGGCCAGAACGATGTGTTCAACAATATGGCCGGGTACAATTTCAGCTCGGTGCGTTTCCGTGTCCGTGGATATTCCAGTGAGTCACAGGATGTTTACCTCGCGGGCGTGAGGATGAACGACGCGATCACGGGCTACACTCCGTACTCCCTTTGGAGCGGCCTCAACGAGGCCACCAGAAGCAAAGAGTCCGTGAATGGAGCCGAGGTTTCAGACTTCGGATTCGGTGGCTACAACGGCCTCACGAACATTATGCCGATGGCTTCTTCCATCCGCACAGGCTGGAGAGGTAGCGTGCTGACCAACAGTGCTTTGTACAGACTCCGTCTGATGCTGACCTATGCTTCCGGACAGCTTGACAACGGCTGGTCCTACGCTTTCAGCGCATCCGCGAGGCTTGGCGGAAACGACTGGATCAAAGGCGTTTTCTACCGTTCGTTCGGTTACTATGGCGCTGTCGAGAAGAAATTCAATGAGGAACATAAGCTCGGCTTCACCTTTATGGCCGCTCCTGGCGAGCGCGGAGCCCAGAACGGTTCCACCCAGGAGGTTTACGACTTGATGGGCGACAATATGTACAACTCCAACTGGGGCTACTACAACGGCAAGGTCCGCAACGCCCGTGTCCGCAAGACCCACGAGCCGATCGCCATCCTCAAGTACGATTTCACTCCGGAGTCCCAGAAGTTCGCGGCCTCGGCCACAGTGCTTTACAGATTCGGTAAGAATGGTTACACGGCCCTTGACTGGTACGACGCACCGGATCCTCGCCCTGACTACTACAGAAACCTCCCGAGCTATTTCTATATGGACAACACTGACTACAACCGTCAGAACTTCGCGAAATATGCTTGGGCAAAAGAGGCGTGGGAGTCAGATCTTTCCTCCACAACTCACCTTAACTGGGATCGTCTCTATGCCGTCAACTCATTGAACGCCACCGATGCGGGCAACCGTTCGAAGTACGTGATCGAGGAGAGGCGTGTGGACCAGAACGATCTCAATTTCGCCCTCAACGGCAAATGGAATCCGGTCAAGTTCCTGACTGTCACCGGAGGACTTTCCTACAAATGGAACCGCACAGAGTACTACAAGATTCTGGACGACCTTCTCGGAGGTGACTACTACGTCAACATCGATCAGTTCGCCGAGAGGGATTTCGCCGCCTATCCGACGATGATCCAGAACGATCTCGACTATTTCTTCAAGAACGG
Source organism: Lachnospiraceae bacterium (assembly GCA_963604455.1). Lineage (GTDB taxonomy): Bacteria > Bacteroidota > Bacteroidia > Bacteroidales > UBA932 > Cryptobacteroides. Next base: position 12,149 of record CAVCRL010000046.1, read on the forward strand.
AGCCGCGCAGACCCTCAAGGAGGGAGACAAGTACGGCTATGACTACTACGCTCACGTCCGCCGTGCGGAGGCCTGGGCTTCAGGACGTTTCACGTTCGGTGGTTTGGAGGCTACAGTCGCCGGTAGGTTGGGATATTCAAAATTCTGGAGGGAAGGTCTTTTGAGAAAGGGTCTTTTTCCGGGACTTGACGACAATGGCAATCCGTTCACCTACGAAGGGAACGTCATCACCAAGTACGACCAGATTGACGGCAGGCCTATCACCTCGAAGGGCGAGTCCGACAAGAAAGACTTCCTTACCGGCTCCGGAAAGCTGAACCTCAGCTACTTCATCCGTGGCGGCCACAGAATTTACGCCGATGCCGCCTACATCACCGAGGCACCGACATTCAATCAGGCGTTCATCTCCCCGAGGACGAGGAACACTATTATGCCTGACCTCAAGACAATCAAGACCTTGACGGCAGACATCAACTACGCCTACCGCAACTCCGGCTACGACTTCCGCATCACCGGATTCTACACTTCCATCAAGGACCAGACCGACGTGATGAGCTTCTACGATGACTCACAGAACTCGTTCACCAACTTCACGATGTCCGGAATAGATGAGCGTCACATCGGAGTCGAGCTCGGCTTCAAGGTGCCTACCCCAGTGCCGAACCTTTCCCTTCAGGGAGTCCTCTCCTACGGCCAGTACATCTACACCTCGAACCCTACGATGTACCAGACCTACGACAACAGCGCTGAATATGTCGCCGGCACCTACGGTGTGGTCATCCCTTACTGGAAGAGCCACCCGACCGCCGACGGAAAGACTGTTCAGCACTATGTGCCGAGCACTCCGCAGCTTGCGACCAGCCTCGGCCTCGCATGGAACAAGAACTACTGGTTCATCGACGCTGATGTGGATTTCTTCGGCAATTCCTATCTGGATATGAACCCTCTCTACAGGACTGATATGGCCACCGCAGGCCCTGACAACACCGTCACGGCTCAGGAGATTGAATATATGGCCGCCCAGGAGAAGTTCAAGAACTTTATGCTGGTCAATGCCAGCGTGGGCAAGTCCTGGTATATTCAGAGAAAGTACCAGCTCGGCTTCTCGCTTCAGGTGAAGAACCTCCTGAACAACAAGGATGTACGCACCGGTGGCTACGAGCAGACACGTCTCGTGGACAACACCGTCAGCAAGGAGAGATTCTACAGGTTTGATTCCAAGTACTTCTATATGAGTGGGGTCAACTATATGTTGAACATTTATTTCAGATTCTAAGGTATGAAAAGAATATATTTCGCGCTGATCGCAGCCATATTCGCCCTCACTTCCTGCGAGGAGTGGGATCAGGTCTTCACCACGGACTACGGCAAGGCTGACGTGTACGAACCTGTGACGATGACTCCGAACACGACCATCGCCGAGCTCAAGGCTCTGTACAAGAACGCTCCGGTAAAGATTGATAAGGATCTCCTTATTGGAGGTCAGGTAGTCTCAGAGGACCGCAGCGGCAACATCTACAAGAGTCTTTACATCCAGGACGCCACCGGCGGCATCGAACTGAAGATCGGAAAAAACGCCCTTTACAATGACTACAAGCTCGGGCAGTGGGTCTATGTCAAGTGCAGCGGCCTTACCCTCGGAGCCTACAACGGAATGATTCAGCTTGGCTATGCCGATCCGACCGGTGAATATGAGACCTCCTACATTGAGGTTCAGTACATTATCGACACTCACATATTCAGAGGCAAGATTGACACTCCGCTCCAGCCTAAGAAAGTCGCCGCCGCTGATCTTCTGAAGGCGGAGAATCTTGGCTGCTATGTCGAGCTTGACGGGCTGACCTACGGCAACGAGATCTTCTGCCTTGTCTATGTGGATCAGAACAAGGACAAGAAGGATAATGACAACAGAATTTTCTTTTCTGATCAGACTTGGGGCGTGACCACTTGGGCGATGTCCAAGGAAGGATTCAAGAACTACCTGAACTCCGGTGCGTTCGATTCCGGTGCCACAAACACCGGCAGGACCGTGCCTCAGCTCAAGGAGACCTTGCTGAAGAACGCAGCCGCATATTCAGTGAGCCAGTATTTCAAGATGGGTGGCAAGGATGTGCAGATCCGCACCAGCGGCTATTCCCGTTTCGCCGACACCCAGATTGACCCGGCGATCCTTGGAGGCGTCAAGATCAGGGTAAGAGGCATCCTCACAATCTACAAGGATGCCGCTCAGTTCACCCTTATCGACCTTGACGGCGTTGAAAAAGTGATTTAAAGATATTATGAGTATAGAAAGCCTCCGTGCGGCCATTCCCCGTGCGGAGGCTTTTTCAATGAATATCAAATGTCTGTGAGTGTCAAGGCTTTGTTCCTTGGGAAAAAAGCCTTATCTTTGAGAGTTGAGTTATATTGAATTATGGAGGCAGGATTCAAAAGATTCCCTATCGGGATACAAACATTCAGTAATATTGTCGAGGGAGGTTACCTCTACATCGACAAGACAGGTTTTGTGCACGATTTGGCGGAGACTTACAAGTACGTGTTCCTGAGCCGCCCGCGCCGGTTCGGCAAGTCTCTGCTGTCCTCGACTTTCCGTAGTTACTTCGAAGGAAAGAAAGAACTTTTCGAAGGGCTCAAGGCCGGAGAGATGAAGAAAGAATGGACGCGGCATCCGGTCTTCCATTTCGATATGTCCACGGCCAAGCACGTGAACGAGGATCAGCTGTTGCGCCAGCTTGACTATAAACTCGCTGAATATGAAAGAGTTTATGGCAAAGGTGAGAATCTTGACAAGATAGATGTCAACGCAAGGTTGGAGTTTCTGGTAAAAGAGGCATTCGCCCAGACAGGAGAGCAGGCTGTGCTGATCATTGATGAATATGACGCTCCGCTGCTGGATGTGATGAACGACAAGGTCAGGCTTCCGTCCCTGAGGCAGATAATGAGGAATTTCTACAGCCCGATAAAGAGCCTTGACCCTTATCTGCGGTTCGTCTTCATCACCGGAATCAACAAGTTCGCCCAGCTCAGCATATTCAGTGAGCTGAACAACTTGAAGAATATTTCGATGGAGACTAAATACTCGGCGATTTGCGGTATTTCTCAGAAGGAACTGGAGGACAATATTCAATATGGTGTGCAGGCGCTTGCCGACAGACAGAAGATTTCCTACGAAGAAGCTCTGAAATTGTTGAAATATAACTATGACGGTTATCATTTCTGCGATGAGTCCGAGGATATTTACAATCCTTTCAGCTTGCTTAATGCTTTGAGTGACCGTCGTTTCGGCAGCTACTGGTTTGATTCCGGCACTCCGACATACCTTGTCGAAAGGCTGAGGCGTAATCCGATTGACGAAACCACTTTGGACAACATCCAGTTCGTTCCCCAGTCCGACTTTGACGTGTCCCCTGAGCTCTCCGACAACTCCTTGCCGATGCTCTACCAGACTGGTTACCTGACCATCAAGTCCTACGATGAGCGTATGCAGCTCTACACCCTCGGCTACCCGAACAGGGAAGTCAAGATCGGCTTCACCCGAGGGCTTCTCGGAGAATATCCGAGCAAGACGGGAACAGCCTCCGGATTCGTGGCGCATTTCTACGCCGCGATGGACTCCCGGGACATCGATCTTGCGATGGAAAAGCTTCAGGCCTACCTTGCCGGAATCCCGAACGATCTGGAAAACAAGACCGAGAAGCACTATCAGACAATCATATACCTGATTTTCTCATTACTCGGGTTCTACATCCGTACCGAGGTCAAGTCCGCCATCGGACGTGCTGATGCCGTCTGCTACACCGACAACAGCATCTACGTCTTCGAGTTCAAGGTTGACGGCTCCGCCGAGGATGCTCTGAAACAAATCGACGAGAAAGGTTATATGCTCCCATACAAACTGGAGGAAAGCAAGACCCTCGTCAAAGTAGGCGTCAACATCTCCTCTCAGACCCGCACCGTCGAGAAGTGGGTTGTGGGATAATCCGTATTCCCGTACTCGGGTATATTCATTGATTTTATGGAATATAATGAATATTAATATATTAAAAATTTAAATCAAACTAAGATGAAAAAAACAATCTTAGCATTAGGAGCGATCGC
>CAVCRL010000047.1:0-16207 GCA_963604455.1 Lachnospiraceae bacterium
ACTACTACGCCGAGTGGCTCATCGGTGACTCCGAGCGCTGGAAGCCGGACATCACCCAGATGAACAACGACTGATAATCAACCGTATAGCCGCATCCTATCCCGGTCACTTCAAAAGTTGGCAAGCACAGTCGAGCCACAAGTTAAGTGACCGGGAATTTTAGTTGCAGAGCCTGCATTGTCACGAGCCTCATTTGAACGTGACTGTCCCTTCGGCCACAACGTCCTTGCGTGGATCCTTGAACGTGATCTTGAGGTTATGCTCCTTGATCTCCGGGGTCTCGGTGAAAAGCAGGTACAACGAATGCATATTCAGCAACATTAAATCTTCTGGTTTGAGGTCTGTAATACATTTGTAAACGGGGAACAGTTCTTTGTCAAAATACTCATAACGTGGTCCCACCATTTCCCAGTGCACCAACGAATAATCCGTCGGCGCATTTGTCCAATCATAAGTTAAAGTTCCGTTACTATTCAACCAACGGTAGGGGGATATTGTCATAATCCGGACAATCGGATCCAATGGATACCCTGCGGGAATATTATTATAGTCTGTATCACTGACCACACTTATCCCCGTGAATTCATTGGAATAAACTGAATATCTCTTCCAAGAAGAGACCCTATTCCAATGCTTATCATTATATTTCTTGGAAAGATTATCCACTTCCGCATCATCAAGCCATCTTCCAGTCCCGCTGTACATTTCCAGAATTGGTTCAGGATAACATAACTGAAAACTCATCGAATCCGCGTCTCGATAACTATTAATCATCCTCTCCGAATACCGTCCACCACCAATTGGCTTATCATCGTATGTCACTTCTACACATCCTATGGCCACGAGAAAAGCGACAATAAAAACATAACATACTCGCCTATTCATACATACAATATTTATAACTAAAATATCGAATTTATAGTTAATATACCGAATAATCTTGAATAATATCTCAATATGCCCTGATTCCGCAGTTCATCTTCAAATTGTATTGGAAGTAATACGAAGTACTTGAGACTTCTGTTCCTCTTGTAACCGGAGGTACCGTGGCATCAAGGGTGGTTCTCTTTCTTAAATCAATCATATTTGCAAAAAACTATTATTTGTTTTGTATTAATATTCAATCAATTACAGGATGCTGCCAGTCACAAAAAGAGAGCAGTATTCCATAAAAAGCTTATAGTAAACCAGTTGCGAATCACGATACTTTATCATTTGAACCTGACCACCCCCTCGGCCACAACGTCCTTGCGTGGATTCTTGAACGTGATCCTGAGGTTATGCTCCTTGATCTCAGGAGTCTCCGTAAAGAGCAGGTACAGAGATTGTTCAAACAATAGCAGCAAGTCTTCTGGGACTAGATCTGTAAGAGTTTTGTTCACGGGGAAAACTTCCGGAGGCAGATGCCAGTAATAGCGAGAATATAACCAACCGTGGTCATTCTGTACATCATAATCTGAAGGAGCCTCTGACCAATCATAAGTCAAAAGGCTTTCGCTCTTCAGCCACCGATAAGGAGATAGAGCCACTATCCGGACTTTTGAATCCAACGGCTGTCCGGCAGGAATGCCATTGAAATCCGCATTGCTGATCACGGTTATCCCTGTGAATTCGTTGGAATATGTGGTATACTCTTGAAATAACGCAACATTTCTCTGCCAATGATAGTCGTGATATTTCTTGGTCAATGAATCACGTTCGCGGGAAGAAAGAAATCTGGTAGGGTCCGCTTTACTCAAACGGATAAAGTTAGGATTACCGATTGATTGCGATATCTCCATTGCCTCCGCATCACAATATGACCTTATCATACATTCTGAATAAACCGGATCATCTCCCAAAACATCCTCTCCTGATGTCTCTGAACAACCTGTGCCTAAGGATATCATAATAATAGTTAGCACACACCATAAAGATGTCTTCAATTTCATAGTATATCACAATTAAAGTTAATATTCAATCAATTACATAATACTGCCAGTCAAAGCGAGAGGGCAGTATTTCATAAAAAGCTCATAGTAAACCAGTTGTGAATCACAACACTTTATCATTTGAACGTTACCGTCCCTTCGGCCACAACATCCTTGCGGGGATCCTTGAACGTGATCCTGAGGTTATGCTCCTTGATCTCAGGGGTCTCGGTGAAAAGCAGGTATAATGAGTGTCTGTTCAGCAACAACATATCGGAAGGGACAAGATCCTGAATACATTTATATACCGGAAACAATTCTCCATAAACGGTTTGAGGGTTATGCTTCAGCACCAAGGAGTAATCAGTGGGGGCACTCATCCAATCGTATGTTAATTTACCGTGACTACTCAGCCAACGGTAAGGTGAAGTCGCCATAATCCTTACTATAGGATCCAAGGGCTGCCCGGCAGGAATACCATTATAATCAGAATCGCTTATTACAGTTATCCCGGTGAACTCATTAGAATAACACGAAGTCCTATCCAAAGCGGCTGGATTAGTGCTGATATACCGGTCCCAATACTTATCATTGTATTTATCCGTAAGAATATCCACCTCCGCTTCATCAAGCCATCTTCCAGTCTTATAATCAATTTTTAGAATTAAATCTGGGGAACATAAATGAAACTCCATTGAATCCGCATCAAAGTAACTGTTAATCATTCGTTCCGAATATCTCTCCCAATCGCCGTCTTCACAGGTAGTAGAAGTGCACCCCGCAGCGCTCAACAAGGCCGCCACGACAGATAAAGCAATAATAATCAATCGATTCATAACACTGCATCTTTTTAATAATCATTCAATATGCCCTGATTCCGCAGTTCATCTTCAAATTGTATTGGAAGTAATTCAACATCCCAGAGATTTCTGTTCCTCTTGTAACTGGAGGTACCGTGGCATCAAGGGTGGTTCTCTTTCTTAAATCAATCATATTTGCAAAAAACTATTATTCGTTTTGTGTTAATATTCAATCAAATACATAATGCTGCCAGTCACAAAAAGAGGGCAGTATTTCATAAAGAACTCAAAATCAGGCGGTTGAAGCCCACGCAAGCACAAATGTAAACGCAAACACAAACGCAAACGCAGCGGAGTTTGTGCGGCGAGGAGGGCTATTTATGTTGCCGGACTTCGATGCTGACACCGAGGGCGATTCGGATCAGGGAGAGGATGTCCTCAAGGGAGGCGGTGGAGAATTGGCCTGTCAGCTGGTGCGAATCGGAATTTGGAGCCGACAGGGAAACGCCGTAGTAGTCAGCAAGCTCGCTCAGGACTTCATCAAGCGGGGTGTTGTCATAGACGAACTCTCCGGTGGCCCACGCGGCCGGGTTCGGATGCTCCGGGGTGATCTCTTCCGGAATCTCCGCTCCGGAATGGAGAGCCGCGCTCATACCTTTGGTGAGGATTATCCCTTCCGAAGACTCGGACGCCGAGAATCTCACTTTTCCTGACACCACGCTGACGGAAGCGACCTCATCGGAACCATCATCCGAAGCGCAGACCTGGAATCTCGTACCCAGAACCTTGACGAAACAATCACCCGCGTCCACCCTGAACGGAGCGCGTTCGTCACGCCTGACCTCGAAATAGACTTTTCCGGTCATATTCACCAGACGTTTGTCCTTATGTTTCTGAATATTAAGGGTTGAACCCGGAGCAAGTGTGACGGACGAGGAGTCCGGGAGAATGAATGTCTGGGCGACATCGTAGGCGGCATATTCAGTCCAAGCATTGCGCCAGGAGGTGTAGATGAATATTCCCGCCACCAACGCGGCCGCTATTCCTGTGGCGCGCCATAGGGTGCGACGCACCGCCACCCTGCCGCCGGTCATCCTCCGCTCAAACTTCCGCCGGGCCTTGAGTGGGTCAAACCGGTCGCTTTCGTAGGCCTTGGCCACAAAATCTATCGCTCTGTCTTCCTTGTTTTTCATTATGAATATAATTATAAATTGAACTCGATAATAATCTCAAAAACTTAGAAGCTGTTTTGATTTGATTGTTTGAAGATTTTTTCACCTCAAAAGAACATTTCAAACAAATCAAAACAACTTCTTATCAAAGGCGTTAAAATTCCGTATCCTCCAGGCGGAACGGGAATGTGTGCTCGGACGAGACACTGACAAAACCCAGTCCTCCTTCGACATTGTTCTGAATCACAAGACTTTCAAGGAGGCTGTCATATTCATAATCCACATCTTCCAGGACATTCAGGTAGCTCAGGTAATCATATTCCTCCCTTGTGATGCTGACCAGTGACATCACCGCCTGGTTCCGGACCTTCGCATAGGTGAATTCCCCCTTCAAGGAAAGGGCGTACATCTCATTCAGCCTTGCGGACACGTTTATGGTACACGTGCCTTGCTGGAAGAAACTGTCGTGGAACAGACAGTATTTGTTGTTGGAACTCTCCACGAAAAAGGTGTCATCCAATTTGCCGCCGTTGAGAACCGGATCTTCATCGTTGCTCAAAACGACTCCGCCTGATCCGGACTGGCTTCCGGTGTAGGCCCACTCACTGGAATACAGACGGGCGACATAGTTGTGTTTTAACCTGAGTCTATAGTAGTTACGTCCCGGAGCGTTGTCCTTGACCTTTACCGTGAAGAATACATCGCCGCCTCTCATAACGCTGTCGATCTGGACAATCTCGCCGGCCGATTCCGGGACCGTCACCTCCGTCGAGGCTTTCATATCGTCATAGGCGGCCGTTATCCTCACGACATCCCCTGGGTTGAAACTCGCTTTGAATATGTATTCAGATTGTATTTTAGTACTGTGGAGCGCATTGCTCAGCTCCGCCACCACAGGTTCCCCTCCGTTGACGGAACAAGTCACCGTGGCAAGCGTCAACCGCCTGACAGTGTTGGCGCTACCTATCCCGACATAGACCGAATGCTCAGTGTCGGTGGCGTACAGCTGAGCGTTGAGGAGGATCATATCCCGATCATCCTTTGACTCGATGATCTCCTCCTTCACGCAAGAAGGTAGAACCGACAACATAATGATTATGAATATAATGCTTTTTCTCATAGCCTTAGAAATTATAAGTGTAGCCCAACGAAGGAATGATCGGCATCATCGTTATGCTCTTTATCTTCACATAGCCTTTGGCCTGGTAATATGTTTCGGCATAATTGATGTCATTGAACACCAGGTCCGGATTCTTCTGGTTATAGACATTGTAAACAGTGATGTTCCAGACGCTTTCTCCACGCCTTTTCTTCTTCCTGTAATTCATCCCTATGCTCAGGCAGTGGCTCGAAGGCAGACGGTAGTTTCCTCTGCGCACGAACAAATCCGCCCTGTGCAGATTGCCGGAATCGGGGTCAAGCACGACTGTCTGCCTTTCGGGAATCGAGAGAACACCGCCGGACGAGAATGTCCACGTGCCGTTCAAGTCAATCCTTTTGCCGATCTTCTGGTTGACCACAAGTGCGGCGGAATGTCTGCGGTCGTACTTGTAGGGATACCAGTCCGCTCCGCCGACCGACCCGTCGGGAAATCTCCGGTCCGTCTTGGCCAAAGTGTAGGAGATCCATCCGGTTGTCTTGCCGGACATCTTTCTGATGAACAGTTCCATCCCCATCGAACGTCCGTCTCCCATAACCACCCTGTCCTGCCAGTTGCCGGTGTTGCCCAGCAACGAGGAGCCATCGGTGTACCCGAGGACGTTCCTCAAGGACTTGTAGTAGCCTTCAAGCGACATTTCCCATCCTTTAAGGCCATCGTAACTCAGCCCGACGCAGTACTGGTCGGACACAACCGGCTTGACCTTGTCGGTCACCGGCACCCAAAGATCCATCGGCAACGAGATCTGCGAGGAAGTCAACAGATGCACGTTCTGGGACATCCTCGAATATCCGGCCTTGAGGGCCAATCCATTCCGGAACCCATACCTTGCGGAAAACCTGGGCTGAAGTGAGAAATAGGTCTTTCCGTTGACGGAAAAGACATTCAGACGCAGTCCCGGATTGAGTGACAGACGCTCCGTCACTGAATATTCATCCTCGGCATAAAGCGAGAGATCGTGGCCACGGATGATGTCGGAGGAAGTCTGGCGGTAGCAAGTGTCCTGCAGGACGTTCCCGTTGCCGGTGACGCGGCGGTTCATCGCAAGGTTCTCCGGACGGAATGTGTGGAAAACATATTCACCGCCGAATCTTATAAGATGCGAGGACGAGGGTATGAAATCAAAATCCACGTTCGCGCTGAGATCCCATATTCCCGAATCGTACTTCATCCGCACCGAAGACACGTCAAGACTGTCTTTGGCGGCGAACCCGCCCTTGCGGAGATAGTTTGTCTCGGAGCCTTCCCTTACGCCGGTCACCATCCTGTAATGATTGTAGGCCACTGTGGTGTTGGCGAACAGCCGGTTGTTGAAGACGTGGTTCCAACGTCCTGAGACCAAGGTGTTGCCCCACCGGATTCTGGTCTTCGTCTTATCAACATAGTCCACTCCTCTGTAGCCTTCGGCATACTCAGGCTCTTCGTCCGTCAAAGGATCCTTGCCCTTGGACTGACCGTCATAGTACATTTTGTCAAGACCATTATAGACATTGAGATACAATCTGTCAAAGTCTCCGAGCCTGTAGGTGACCTTGCCGTTCAGATCGTAGAACCAATAATTGTACTTGTCGTCCGCCTCATAACTTTTGATGAAGGGCTGGGCAAACAACGAATGCATCAATCTTCCGCTGAATGAATATGATCCCTTACCCTTGACGATAGGGCCTTCGAAGTGGACCTTGCTGCTGATCACACTCACGCTGACAGATCCTTTATGCTCCTCAAGGTTGCCGTCATTCGTCCTGACATCCACAACAGACGACACCCTGCCTCCGAACCTTGCCGGGAAGGCACCTTTGTACAGAGTGACCTTCTTGACAGCGTCCGGCATAAAGATCGAGAACACTCCAAGCATATGCTCGGCGTTGTACAGAGCCGTCCCGTCCAGCATCAGAAGATTCTCGTCCGGCCCTCCGCCACGGACATACAGTCCAGCGAAGCCGTTTGTCCCGGCCTGTACTCCTGGAAGGAGCTGCAAAGTCTTCAGAATGTCCGCCTCGCCAAGGACAGTCGGAGTCTGGCGAATCTGCTCTATGGGAATGTCGATCGCGCTGAGCCCACGTGAGAGGAAATCGTACTCCTTTCTGGCCGTTATGGATGCCTCTGACAGGATGTTGCCCGGCCGGAGCCTGATGTTCAGGACGGTGTCCTTGACGGCCTTGAACGCCAGTCTTTGCGTCTCGTAGCCGACGTACGAGCATTCGAGCCTCACAGAGCCTTGCGGAATCCGGAGCGAATAAAAGCCGTAATTGTTCGACACCGCTCCCCTTCCGTCAGCCTCGGACCTCACCCCTGCCCCGATCAAAGGCTCTCCCGACTTTGAGTCAAGAATATAACCGCTGACAGTGACCCGCCTGTCTGAAACCTCGGACGATCCTGAAGCCGATGTCAGGATAATATAACCTTTCTGCCTGCTCCAAGTGACTCCTGTGCCTTTCAACAAGGAATCCAAGGCCTTGTCCAGCTCCAGGCCTTTGACCGGGACTCCGGAATATTCAATGTCCAGCAGCCGGTCCAACTCCGAGTCATAGACGAACCTGACTCCATAACTCTCACGCACATTGGCAAGTTCCTCCAGCACAGTCTTTCCGCCCTGCGCCCGACAGACAACGCCCATAACCGCAAAGGCGATCACAAGCGATACCTTGAAGAAAGTCCTACATATTCTCATATATTATTAATCTGTGGGTTTGTAATATGTCGTGAAGACGTTCGTACAGAGATGTCTTCATTACTATGACGTAGAACTTTGAAAAAGTACCATCCTTTTTTTGAAAAAATAGAATCGCGCGCAAATCTCACGCACGAACGCCGCGATGGTTGGTGAGCATAGCCGAACCACGGGCTCTGTTACCTGATTTTTTGGTCGCTTCGACAAGCTCAGCGACCAAGCTCATCCCGTACTTATTTCTTCTCCAAAGCACTGAGGAAGAACTCTTTCTGCGGAGAGTCCGAAGCCGAGATCCGGCCTTTCAGACGCCAGACACGGTTATAGACCACACTTTTCTCCTTGCCCATCAATGCCGAGATCGTAGTGCTGGAGAATCCGGCAGCGGTGAAGCAGAAAAGCAGGAAGTCATCTTCCTTCCACGACGGGAACTCGGCGCGGAGACGCGACATCACACTGTCCATAGTCTGATCCAGCATAGTCTCCAGACCTCTTTGTGTATTCCTGTCACTGCGAAGACCTTCGACGATGGATTTCACCTCCTTGAGGATCTTCGGCTGGAGATTGTCCGTGCCTTCATAGACATAGTACTGCTCGCAAAGGCGTTCAAGGACGTTGAACCGGTCCACATCCTTCTGACCAGACTTGCCGACAGGCCTGGAAAGGCGCGCCTGAAGGTCCTCGGCGATATTCATATATTTCTCTGTCTCAGCTCTTTCTTCTTCCAGTTTCCGGCGGGCCTCCGCTTTCCGGACAAAGTAAACGGCGGCGACTGCGGCAATAGCCAGCAATGATCCCAAGGCAAGCAGCCAGAGTTTCATCCGGGCGGTCTGAAGCCGCTCCCTGTCCGCCTCGGCCTGTCCTTGAATATAATCGCGCTGGCTGGCGGCAACCGCTTCGGAAAGAGCCTCGGAATGAGTGCGGTTGGCATATTCCATAACCTTCTCAAGGGCGGCAAGGGCTTTTGGGGAGTCGCCTCTCCGGGACGCGATCTGATATTCCCGGAAATTCACATCGGCTGTCTCGGATTCGGTCTCTGCGGCCGCGCGGGCCTCTGAAAGCCATTTATTGGATTCGGCGGAAAGGCCGGCTATTGAATAGGCATACGCCAGGACTCCCTTGTCGGCGCAGGAGAGCGGGAATCCCAACTCACCGGCCGCCCTGCCGAGAAGATCGATGGCGAGCGCCGCGTCAAGAGTGTCCTTGCTGACAGCCAGAGCGGCGTAAGACTCAAGGCAGCGGGCTTCCAGAAGCGTGTCCCGCATCTCGTGGGCGTCGAAAAGGACGCTTTTGAATATGTCCTCGGCGGCTCCGTACCTTCCCAGTCCGGATTCCGCCTGGCCTATTTCCAACAGTGCCTGTTGAGATTCGCGTTGAAAGCCGGCCACTTTGAATGCCTCGGCGGACCGCGCGAGGTACATCATCTCGTCCGTGGAGTTGCCGGAAGCGTTGCAGGTGTGCGCCATATCATAGCAGATCCTGGCCACACGAAGGGTGTCAGCCGCCTTGACTGAATATTCAAGAGCCTTGGTGTAGGTTACGATCGCCGCAGGAAAATCTCCGTCGTTGAACTGGTTGCGTCCAAGGCAGTAGAAAGCCCGCCCTTTCTGCCCGTCATCGCCACGTCTGGCGAACCAGTCGGCCATCTTGCGCACATCCTTGGTTTCCAACGTGTTGATGTAGCCAAGTCCTTGCTCCACCTCGTCCAGCGCGCCATCCATCTGCTTGAACAGTCCTGTGTCGCAAGACGGAAAAGCCATCAGGGAGGCGACAACCAAAATCACAAAACCGACATATCTCATAGGTATAACTCCTTAGGGCAAACTTGGTTGATTATTCGTTCCAGCCTTGGGCCAGGATCCTGTGCTCCAAACCGTCCGGGGTGACAAGCACGGAACCCACTTCCGGCTGGGCAAGGTGGCCGATTATGTCGAATGTCTGGAAATCCCGGCGGAACTTCTCCGCGGACAGGATCGGAATCGTGAACAAAAGCCTGAAATCATCCCCTCCGTTCATCGCGGCGGAGATCGGGTCGATGTCCAGTTCCTTGCCGGAAGCGAAGCTGTTGCCCTCAAAAGGGATCTTGTCGGCGTAGATCTTGACCCCGAGGCCGCTATCGCGGGAGAGTCTCTTCACAGCGTCCGAAAGCCCGTGGGAGACCAGATAACCGTTCGAAGGGTAAATCTGGGCGTCTTCCAGCCTGGTGACGGTCGAGGCGCTGAGCTCAGGCTTGAGATAGCTTCCGATCAGCATCTTGTACTTCTCAAGCTGAGGCTGGACGGAATCGTCCTTGGTCTTGTCGAAGCCTCGCTTCTCACGTTCCAGAATCTGCTGGCCGAGGAAAGCCGCGCCGAGACTTCCCGACACGCAGACCAGATCCATACTCCTTGCCTTTACAGTGCGTCCCTTGGTCAGCTTAAGCTCCTCCCCTACAGCCGACACACTGATTGTCAAGCCATTCGGTGACGGAACCAGATTCAGGTCCACCGCCGAGAATCCGTGTTCCCTGGCCGCCGTCACGACTCCGAGCCAAAGATCCTTGATGTGGCTGAAATCCAGTTTGGCGGAAACTCCGAGCCTGACCGACAGCAGACGAGGATGCGCCATCGCCGCATAAATCTCCCCGGCCACGGCCACAACACACTTATAGCCAAGATGTTTGAGCGGGAAATATGTAAGGTCGAAATCCATTCCCTCCACGAAAAGCCTTGAGGCTGAGCACAAGAAGCTTCCCGCCGAAGGCTCGAAGGTTATTCTTGCCTGACGCGAATAGCCGCTGCCCTCGAAAAGCAGGCCGATAGCTTGCTCTTTACCATATTCATTAAAAGTTTTTTCCGCCATAGCCGCGATGATTTTCTGATGATGTGTGAATATTACGGTGTGTCCGCGGGAATATTCACCGATTAATTTTCAGCATTCCCAAGGCAAAATTAGCACAATTTGTTAAATTTGTAGTCCACATATTGTCTTTGAATTAATAATTAAACAGATAATGTTATGAAAAAAGTGATTTTCGTCCTTATGACAGCCCTTCTCGCGCTGCCGTTCAATGTGTCAGCCAAGAAAGACAAGACCGCCGACATCAAGGTGATCTCTTACAACATCCGTGTGGGAAAGGCTGACGACGGGACCAATTCGTGGCAGTACCGCTACCCTGCGTCCGCGATGATGATTATGGATCAGAAACCGGACATATTCGGACTTCAGGAGGCTCTTGACTTCCAGTTCAAATATCTCAGCGAGTATTGCACAGGCTACAAGGGAATAGGCGTGGGCCGCGAGGACGGAAAGCACAAGGGAGAGCATATGGCCATCTTCTACAACAAGAAGACCATCAAGCTGATCAACTGGGGAACGTTCTGGCTTTCAGAGACTCCGGAGGTTCCGTCAAAGGGTTGGGACGCAGCCTGCTTCCGCTCCGCGACCTGGGCTCTGATGAAGGACAAGGCCAGCGGCAGGAAGTTTTACTATGTGAACACGCATCTTGACCACGTAGGTTGGGAGGCCCGCAAAAACGGACTTCAACTGATCGTGGACAGGATCGGCGAGATAAATCCGGAGAACTACCCGATGATCCTCACCGGTGATTTCAATATGAGGATAGACCGTCCGGAATTCGATGACCTTAAGAAAATTATGCAGAACGCCCGCGAGGTCGCCGTCAAGACTGACCATCACAACACCTACAACGGTTGGGGAAAGGCTTCGGAAGACGAGATCATCGACTACATCTGGTTCAAGGGTTTCAGCAGCTGCACCGAATACCA
Organism: Lachnospiraceae bacterium; assembly: GCA_963604455.1. Classification (GTDB taxonomy): domain Bacteria; phylum Bacteroidota; class Bacteroidia; order Bacteroidales; family UBA932; genus Cryptobacteroides. The sequence continues at coordinate 11,477 of CAVCRL010000047.1, forward strand.
GACCATCACAAAACAGTATATGGAAAGGGCCTTTGTCTCAGACCATTACCCGATCAAGGCTACGTTGATATTCTAAGGTAAAAAAGTTCCTGCCGGACACGAATATATTCAAAATGAAGAAGTTGATCACTATCGCCGTGGCCGCCGCGCTGGTGGTTCCGGTTTTTGCCCAGGGAGCCTTGAAGCAGGATTCTCCGGAGCGTCACGGAATGAATCCGGAGAAACTCGCCCAGGTTGACAGGGTCATCAACGATGCGATAACGGCCAAGGAGATTCCCGGAGCCGTGCTCTCTGTCGTCAGGGGGAACGACATCGTTTATCTGAAAGCATACGGCAACAAGTCCGTGGTGCCGACGGTGGAGCCGATGACGACCGGGACGCTCTTCGACCTCGCCTCGGTCAGCAAATGCGTAGGCACGACGCTCGCCTTTATGCAGTTGATCGAGAACGGGTACGTACGCCTCACCGACAACGTGGACCGGTATATTCCTAACTTCAAACCTTGGAAGGATCCGGAAAGCGGCGAGACGGTGGACATCACAATCCGCGACCTTCTGTCCCACTCTTCCGGCCTGACTCCGTACATCAACGCCGACAAGTTCGTCAAGGAATATGGCGGAAACAATCCGGAGAAGATGGAGCAGTACATCGCCACCGAGATCAAGAGGAACTTCCGCCCTGGCACCGACTTTATGTACAGCTGCCTGAACTTCGTCACCCTACAGAGAATTCTCGAAAGAGTGACCGGAGAGAAGCTTTATGAATATGCCCAAAGGAATGTCTTCGATGTCCTCGGACTGACGCACACCTGCTATTTCCCGTTGATATACACTCCTGCGGTCAGCAATTCGGCTGAGCTGGACGGACTCTGCGCCCCTACCGAGGTTCAGGCTGACGGGAAACCGTTGGTGGCACAGGTCCACGATCCGATGGCAAGAATGATTATGGGCGGCAATTCCGGCAACGCCGGAGTGTTCTCGAACGCCGAGGACCTGTCCGTGATCTGCGCGGCCATCATGAATGAAGGCTGCCTCATTGACAAAAAAGGCAACTCCCTGGAATCCACCAGAATCCTGAGCCCGGCCACGGTAAGGCTGATGACCACGATCCCGTCACAGAACGATCCATCAGTGGGACGTGCCCTCGGCTGGGACAAGAAAAGCTCCCACAGCGGCCTTCGCGGGGATCTCTTCAATCCGGAGACCACGATTATGCACACCGGCTACACCGGAACCTCAATCGTGATCGACACGGAGAGCAAGACCGCAGTCATCCTGCTGACCCACAGGGTTCACCCTCAGGACAAAGGCGGCGTGGGCCGTCTCCGCGCCCTTGTGGCCAACATCGTGGCCGGCTCCATCATTCAGAACGACTGAATATGACCGTTCACCGTCCCATAGGATCTACGCTTGCCGTCGCCATCATCCTTTTGGTGACGGCAGGCACTGTTTCCGCCCAGACCCAGAAAGAGCTTCTGGATGAGCTGGACAGAACGATAGAGAAGGCTGAATCCTATGTGGCGGCGAAAGAGGTGCGCATCAAGACCATCGAGAACTCACTTCATTCCCGCGGAGTCTCACCGGAGAGACAGTACAAGATCTACGGAGAACTTTTCGACGAGTACCAGCCATTCAATTACGGCAAGGCCGTGGAGACCCTTGAGAAACAGAAGGAGATCGCTATGCTTCTTGGCGACAAGAGCAAGCTGAACAATGTCTATCTCAAGGAGGCGATGCTTAACACAGCCGCGGGAGAGTTTCTGGAGGCCAGGAACGATCTGGTTCGGGTTGACACGACCATATTCACAAAAGAGCAGGAAATCGCTTACTGCAACGTCCAGCAACGGTTCTGGTTCGACTATGACGAGAACCAGAAAGGCGCGGACAAATCTATGCTTAGAAAAGTGGCGTATTACCGTGAGCGTCTGCTCGCATTGGCGGATCCTTCGAGCAGCCTGAGCCGCTATGTGACAGTGCGCAAGTGCATAGATGAGAAGAACTTCGCCCAGGCGGACTTCATCAACAGACACTCACTCTCAAGGATGGATCCGGCAAGCCACGACTATGCGAACCTGGCATATTTCCAGGCAAGGATCTGTGAGCAGCTCAACCGCAGGGAAGAGATGAAGAACTGGTTCATCCGCTCGGCGATGGCCGACATCAAGACCGCCACCAAGGACAACGCCTCGCTGTTCAGCCTTGCGGACGCCCTGTTCAAGGACGGGGACTATGCGAGGGCTTTCAAATATTCAAGCTTTTCCCTTGAGGACGCGATCGCATTTGACGCGAAACTGCGCCAATGGCAGATCTCCGCGATTCTTCCCGCAGTGCAGAAAAGCTACACGGACATCCAGCAGACCCACCAGAAGAAGACAAGGAATATGCTTGTGGTGATGTCTGTGCTGGTTTTCCTGCTTTTAGGCGGGTCATTCGCATTGTTCAGGCTCTACCGCCGTCAGATAGAGTACAGCCGGCGGATCGCCGAGATGAACAAGGAAATCAAGCAGAGTTCCGACACCCTGGCCGACTTCAACAAGCGGCTCAAGAAGATGAACCGCGAGCTCAAGGAAGCCAACGCCGCGAAAGAGGAATATATCGGGCTGTTCCTAAGTATGTGCTCGAACTACATCGACAAGATGAAGGCCTATCAGAGCGGAGTCCGCAAGTTGGCTCTGGCCGGCAATCTGGACAAGTTGATCGCCGACACCTCCTCGCCTGACAATGTCGAGAAGGAACTGAAGGAATTCTACGAGATGTTCGACAAGGCGTTCCTGAAACTTTACCCTAAATTCGTGGAGCAGTTCAACGGGCTTCTCCGTGAGGATGCGAGAATCGAACTCAAAAAGGGCAAGCTGCTCAACACCGAGCTGCGCATCTTCGCCTTGATCCGGCTTGGAATCACCCAATCCTCGGACATCGCCTCGATGCTGCGCTACTCCGTAAACACCATCTATAACTACAGGGCCCAGATCAAGAACTCCGCCCTTGGAGACAGGGACAATTTCGAGGAGAGGATCAAGGAAATCGGGAATTAAGTGGACGCAAAATCACGTGTTTTCATCCCCAAAACACCACCAAATCCACTTTTTCAGGACTTTTGCCGATAGTTCAAGTCGCTGATAATCAAGTACTAACCTAAGTTTACCCTTTAACATACGCCCACTTGAAATTTTCTAAAACGTTTAATTTTTCTGGCAAAATCCACTATTTTCTTCTTGGATTAAGCATTAACATATTCATTTACAATTCATTAACTTTTTAACAAAAGGCTCCGTTCCCCTATTTTTTCCAGAGATTTTTTATTTCTGATTCTCCTTGATATTTTTGTGGTGGAAAACCGCATAAAAAGCGTTATTACTATTAACATTATAAATACAAACCACAGAAACAATGAACATCAAAAGTCTAAAACAGATCGTTTTGACAGTCATCTGTCTTCTTGGGATCGGATCCGCGACCGCTTGGTCACAATCCATCCGTGTCAAAGGTACCGTCCTTGACGAGAACGGTGCCGGTTTCATTGGAGCCGGGGTGGTTCAGAAAGGAACCTCCAACGGTACAATGACAGACGCCAACGGCAACTTCGAGATCAACGTCCCGCAAGGCGCCATCCTCCAGTTCTCCTTCATCAGCTATGTTCCGCAGGAGCTTCCGGCCACACAGAATATGAAGGTGACCCTCGTTCCTGACACACAGACCATCGAAGAGACGGTCGTGATCGGTTACGGCGTTCAGAAAAAGAGCGTTGTCACCGCCGCCATCTCCAGCATCACCGCCGATGACCTCAAGATCCAGTCCCAGACCAGGGTTGACAATATGCTCCAGGGTATGTCCTCCGGAGTGCTCGTCACCCAAGGATCGGGATCTCCTGACGCGGGAGCGCAGGTGAGAGTCAGAGGTGTCGGAACAATCCACAATTCTGACCCGCTTTATATAGTGGATGGTATGCCGGCCGGCAGCATCGACTTCATCAACCCGAACGACATCGAGCGTATCGAGGTCCTGAAGGACGCCGCCTCCGGAGCCGTTTATGGAGCCCGCGCGGCCAACGGTGTCATCCTTGTCACCACCAAGAAGGGCAAGGAAGGCAAGACGCACGTAAGCTACGACTTCTCCTACGGCCTCCAGAACCCTTGGAGGAAGCCTGCCGTCCTGAACGCCACTGAATATGCCATTATGATGAACGAGGGTATGCTCAACGACGGCAAGGCCCCGATCTATGACGATCCATATTCATTGGGAGAGGGAACAGACTGGGTTGACGCGATATTCGACAAGAACTCGCCTATCGTCAAGCACGATGTGAACGTGTCGGGCGGCAACGGAAAGGTTGACTACAGCATTTCCGGCGGCTACCTCTCCAACAAGGGTACGATCGGAGGCAGTTTCGACCGCTCCTATTATAATAGGGTAACCCTCAGGGAGAATGTGGGCGTTGTGATTTTCGACAAGACCGAAGAGCGTAACTGGCTGAACAAGCTTACGTTCCGCAACCAGATCTCCTATGCACACATCCGTTCCGCATCCATCTCCACGAACTCCGAGTACGGCTCGCCTCTCGGCTCAGCCCTCGGAATGTCCCCTCTGGATCCAATCTACGCCGACGCGCAGGCTGAGGAGAAGTACAAGACCCTCTACCCGGAAGGCTATCCTTACATCATAAGAAACTCAGCCGGAGTGCCTTACTTCATCGCCGACGCTGGTGTCTACAACGAGCAGGCGAACCCTATCG
>CAVCRL010000048.1:0-16068 GCA_963604455.1 Lachnospiraceae bacterium
GAGCCTGCACAGCCGCTTTGTTCACTGAATATGCTTCCTCCCAATAGTTGTTGCCTTCATTGTACAAAGGACTGGCAGCAAATAGTGTCATTCTTGACTTGATAGCCCAAGCCACGGCCTTTGTCATACGCATAGCCTCACTGTCAGTGGTGATTCTCCAAGGAAGCTCATCACAGGCAAGGGCAGCGTCGCAATCCTCGATGATGAAACCGACAACATCGTGGAAAGAAGATCTTTCGACCTTTGAGAAATCAGCATCCAATGTATAAGGTTCCCTGATTATCGGAAGAGAGCACCCGAACCACATAAGAAGTTCAGAATAGTAATATGCCCTTAATACGTGCGCCTCGGCCGTCCAACGGGCACGGTCACTCTCTGAGTTCACATTAGCGGTAGGAATGTTCTGAAGAAAAACCGCGCAATTCCTGATTCTCTGGAAAGATCTCGACCAAGACACAGTCTCATTAGGCTCCGGTCCTTTCATAGTGGAAGGAAAACTTGACGATGTCGCGTTTCCATTGTAATATAGTGATGAAGGAGAAGTGTATGAAGACTCCACATCATCGGCATCCCAGGAATCATCACACCAATTGACCGGTCCGCGACTCCAGAAATAGTAATAACAACCTTTTGCGTTGATGCTTGAATAGCAAGTATTCAGATAGTACATCGTCTTGTCGTTGTCCCTGAATACATCCTCAATGGAAATTTTTCCTGACGGTGCTTCATCCAAAACGCCCGAACAGGCGGACAGGGATGAAACCAACAGGCAGCATACAGCGATAAAATATAATTTATTTTTCATATTCTTCCAAAGTTTAGAAGTTAATGTTGAGTCCAAGGCTGACATTTCTTGTTATAGGATAACCGTATGAGTTATTCTGTTCAGGATCAAGATGGGTCACGCGCAGCTTATCCCAGACAAACAGATTTTGACCGCTGACGTACACACGCAGTGATTTGACACCAGCCTTGGAAAGAAATCTTTCAGGAAGGGTGTAACCTAACTCGATGTTCTTAAGCCTAAGGAACGAACGGTTCTGAATAAAGAAATCATTAGCCTCGTGGCTTACACTCTTCTCAACGGAAAGAGCCGGATATGTGATTTTATCGCCATTCCTATAACGTTCCTCCGTCCAAGCTTTTCTTGTCCATTCAAAGTAGGTTCCATCTCCGGTGGATTCCACAACTCCCTGGCCGGTATAGAACTTTGAATATCTCCCAAGACCCGAGAACAGTACATTGAAATCAAATCCTTTGTAGTTAAGACCAAGTGAAATACCATAGTTCATTCCAGGAATGGATTCTGAATATCCTATCGGAGAAATATCCTTTTCATCAATGATACCATCTCCGTTGACATCCTTATATACAAAATCACCTACTCTTGGAACACCTATTTCATACTTGTGATATCTGTCAATCTCTTCCTGAGAGGTGAAATACCCTTTGCCAGGAGAATCCCAATCAATGAGATATCCCCATAACTGTCCCAAATGATAACCTTCAACACGGTATTGGTAAGCATATTCATCTGAACGCCTTGACTCGTCATATTCAATTACCTTGTTATCGTTAAGGCCTAAGTTTCCTTTGACAGAAAACGAAAAGTCCCTGTTGAATGAATGGCTGTAACTGGCTTCTATTTCAAGACCGTGGTTGTTTACCTTTCCCATATTCACTTTTGGAATATAGCTCTGGCTCACACCTTGGAATGAAGGAACCGTATGACGTGTGATAAGAATCTGGTCACGTTTTTCCGTGAAGTAATCAACATTGAATCTGAAGTCTTTGAACAAACCGATTTCAACACCGATGTTCATTTTTCTTGATAATTCCCAAGTGATGCTCTTGTTTCCAAGAAGACCTTCACTGATTGTCATTCCACCAAGGCCACCTACATAACTGCCACCTGAAGCAGGCTGAATATCATCTTGATACAAAAATCTTGTCCCTCCCATTGAGTCATTGCCGACAAGACCGTATGAAGCCCGGAATTTCAACCAAGTGATATACTTGTTGTTTTTAAGGAATGGTTCGTTACTTGCTATCCAGCCAATGGATCCTGACGGGAACAGACCAAACCTCTTGGACGGTGCGAACTGCTCGGAACCGTTATAACCAAGGTTGCCTTCCACCAAATACCTGTCATCAAACGAATATGTAGCCCTGGCTGCCGTTCCAAGCACATTGTAAGGGATGCCCGCTAATGTTCCTTCCCAGAATCTTCTGTAGGCCGTGGCCATTGCCGTTACATCGTGCTTTCCGAACTTTCTCGCATAGTTTATTGAAGCCTGCGCATAAATCTGATAGTTAGACGACTTCCAGGATGACATCGACAAAGCCTGAACACCACTCTCATCAGCTGAATACAACAGAGTCTCATTATTATAGTCAACTGTCACATTATAAAGAGTCTCTTTCTTGAGACCTTCAAGAACACCTCTGTTATAAGTATCGTATGCAACCATACCATAGACACTCAATCCTTTGGTGACAAGATCACTGAGATCCCAATTAACAGAGAACTGAGTATTCAGGTTCTTCTTTTTGTTGGTATGGAATCCTCTACGGTTGATGATTTCGAATGCGGAACGGTCAAGGTAACTATAGTTGACAATACCACCACTCGCAACACCGAACAAAGAATTGGTTGTAGGGCCAGGAGAAATAGGAAGGATTGTCTGCGACTGATAGATAAGGTCGGTTATCATCCATTGCTGGGCACTGTCATTGTCCGGACTGCCGTAAATTTTTCCTACCGCAGGCATATTCACATTCTCTGCGTATGAGGCGATGTTCAATGAAGCCGTGAGGTTCTTTGTTATGTGAAAGTCAAGGTTTGAACGAAGGCTGAGCCTGTTCATATAACACTGAGGATCATAGCCAAGATAGTCAGAACTCTCGGTGTTCAGGTTACCTCCCTGATGGATATAGCCGACATTCACGAAATAATTGACAAAGTCAGTTCCTCCGGAGATATTCGCGTTCGCGCGCGTCTGAGGAGTATTTCTTTTCAGATACATCCTGTAATAGTCGTTGTCGCAATAAATAGCCTTACGGATAGCGACCTGATTCTCATAGTCTGGTGAGGACGGATCCAAACCAAGCAGAGGATTCCTGAATTTAGCGATTGTTTCCTCTGAATATAATGCATCACGGCCACTGTTTACCAACGCCTCGTTCCTAAGCTCACAATATTCCCAGGAATGCAGTCTTGAAGGCTCCTTGGTAAAGGATGTCCAGCTCTGGTCAACTGAAATATTCAACTGAGCCTTTCCTTTCTGTCCCTTGCGGGTCTGGATAAGGATCACACCATTCGCTCCCTGCACTCCGTAAAGAGCCGTGGCGGAAGCATCCTTGAGGACAGAGATGCTCTCCACCTCGTTCATATCTATCGTGCGGATGTTGTCACGCTCCACACCGTCAACAAGGATCAGAGGGCTCTTTCCGTTGGTCGTGGCGGCGCCGCGAAGGTACATCGTAGCGCCATCGACTCCCGGCTGGCCTCCCCCACTCTGCATTGAGGTAAGACCAGTGACACGGCCTGCAAGAGCGTTATCCAGACGTGTGGACGTGGTCTTGCGAAGATCCGCCGAGGCGACCGTGGAGATAGCACCTGTCACAGAAAGTTTCTTCTGCTGACCGAACGCCACCACAACCGTCTCCTCAAGCATCTCGGAGTCCGGTACAAGACTAACCACATAGTTGTTTTTACCCTCAGGAAGAACCTGATCAGTGTAACCAATACAAGACACGATGACAGTGGCTCCGGACGTCACTCCCCCAAGTGTGAATGTACCATCAGGACCGGTCATCGTACCATTGGTCGTGCCATCGACAATGATGGTCACGCCAGGCATCGGCTGATTGTTCTCGTCAAGCACCTTACCGGTGATTGTCTTGCTTGATTGCTGGGCCAAGGAGGTACCTGTCCCGACAACCAAAAGCAGGAGAACAGCCGCTATCGCTGCCTTCACCTTTGAAAGACAGGATGCAACTTTTTGGTTTCTATCGTGCATATTAATTAATGTTGTTAAACTACAAGCTATATTTTAAGTCCGTTACAGTGTTATGTTATCAAAAATCTGACAGTAATTTCCCTTTAACGTTTTTAAAGATAGTAACAACTATGGCAAACTTGTATTTTTCTTGACAATATTTGCAGTAAAAACGACAATTATTATAGTCATCGGGACAAAAAAAAGGGACGGGCGCAAACCCATCCCTTTATATCAGCCTCTTTTCAAGGCTTATAACCTATTAATAGAAGCGTGCCCTGTTGTCCTTCACGTCAGCCTCGGTCATCATAACCGGAAGAATCATCTGCGTGGCATAGTTGTTCAACTGAGCGGCGGCGTTCTTTGCGTCATCCTCGGTGTAGAAAGCACCTGTGTCGCGTGAATTCACCTTGAATATGTAGGTACCGATCGTACCGGCCACCGGACCGCAGATCTTTCCTTCAGGAGCCACGGAAGCGGCACCGATGAACTTAGGATCAAGTCCCTGTCCAGCAAGTGAGGCGAACCTTACGTCAACACCAGCACTTACAGATGAGTGAAGAGTGTCAGCGATAGCCTGAAGATCATTCAGACCCTGGATCTTCTGAGCGATGTCAGCAGCAGCCTTCTCGCTTGCCTTCTCGGCATAGAGTTGCTGGCGGATGATGTTCTGGACCTCATTGATCTTCGCCACACCTTCCTTGTGGATTCCGGTGACAGTGGCGATGAAAAGGAAGTTGTTGTTGACGGTAATGATCTCGGAAACCTTGCCGACCTTGTTGTCGAACACCCATCTTGTGACTTCCTTGGCCTGGCTGATGGAGCCGTATGAGGAAGTGCTTTCAAGAACATTGTTCATAGGGTGTGAATATATTCCCATTGAATCAACGGCAGCCTTGTAATTCTCGTATTTACCGGAAGCGATTTTGGAGAACTTGCTCGCCTGGGCGTAGTAGCTGTTGAATGTCTCACCGCTCGCGAACGCTGTCTTCTCAAGGATGGCCACCTGCTTCTTGGCTATAGGTGCGGTTCTCTTAGAGACCTCAACGATATGTGTTCCATACTGAGTCTTGACAACATAAGGCTTACCTACCTGCGCCGTGAGGACAGACTCGAATCCAGGGATCATATAAGTCTGGGTCATCCAACCGACATTGCCAAGCTCACCGTCAGCGGCGCTCCTTGTGTCTGCTGAATAAGAAGCGGCGACATTAGAGAAGCTCTCACCCTTTGAAAGCACGTTGAGAAGGCTGTCAGCCTTGTTCTCGGAACCACCCTGAAGAAGGATGTGCCTTACATAGACAGAGTCAGGAATCTGCGCTGTGGCAAGGATTCTGGCAGCATAGAAAGCGTTGTTGTTGTCGGAAACGATAGGAGATGTGCCCTCAACATTGTTGTCAACGAAATCGCTGATGCCTTTGTTCACGGTTGAAAGCTCACCGGCCTTGTACCAGTACTCGCTGAGATTCCTCTCCGAGTTCCTGGCAAGGAACGACTTCATATTGTCCGTGGTTGTGAACTCGTCATAAACCTTGGACATAGCCTCGTTCGTGGCGTTGATGTCGGATTCAGATGGTTTTACCTCGAAAACGACATATTCAATGTCCCTTGAAGCCTTCTGCTTGAACATCTTCTTATGGGACTCGTAGAACTTCCTGATCTCGTCGTCAGACACTTTGATCGTGGTGTCCTGACCATAGTTAGGAACCATCACAAAGTCAACATTGGTAGTGTTGTTGTTCTCTGCGATCGCCCTCTTGAGCATCAAAGGATTCTGAACATTGCCCTGAGTGAACATTGAGCCGTATTTGGCGTAGTACTGCTGGGTATATACAGTGTTTTGGAGGTAGTTCCAATATTCCTTAAGCCTTCCGGTCTGATCCTGTGATATTCCGTTGATGAGGTTCTGCACGGCTTCCTTTGAGAAATTGCCGTCCTCGTCAGTGAACGCAGGGTTCTGAGAGATCACAGGAGAAACCATATCACCTGCAAGGAGTTCTTTCATCTCCTCCTCACCTACCCTGATGCCGGCGGCCTTGGCGTTCTTTATGAACAGGTACTTGTCCAGAAGACTCTGCCAGGCGGCGTTGCGTACCTGCTCCTGCTGCTGCTCGCTCTGAGCGGAGGAACCGGTAACCATCTCGTTGATAGTTGTGAATTTCTCTACATCCTGCTGAAAATCAAGGTAAGAGATTGTCTTTCCATTGATCGCGCCGACATCATTCCTTGAGGACATAGCGTTGAATGCCGTCTCAAGGGTCTGAGGGTCAATGATGAATGACAAAAGGGCCAAGGCAATGATGATAGACACTGCCATACCAGCCTTTTCGCGAGTTTTTTGAAGAATCGCCATTGTGTATTACGTTTTTATAATTTCCAAAAAATAGGTATTGGGGTGCGAAGATAGTGATTTTAATTCAATTAACCATTATTTTTTAAGCAAAGGGCCAATAAAGTTTACGGAATCTATGATAACTTTCGTCGAATCCTGAACCACAACCACATCGCTGTTGAAAGCCTTGAATATCCTGACGTTTCTCGCCATCTCGTCAGACCTCATTCCGAATCCCTGCAAGAAACCGTCATTGGAAAACATCCGGACATAGCAATCGGTGTAGATCTCTTCGTTGGCCTGATCCCAGTAAAGGGTGTCGGTCTCCAAGGTCTGCTGGTTTATCACATTCTGAACCACCACGTTACCGAAAGCGGACCAATATTCCTCGTCCTTTCTCTTGCTTTTGAAATGCTTGGCGTTGTTTGAATGCAGCACCGTCTCAAGGACATCGTCATCAGTGTAGGCAAAGGCGTGCAGACCCTTAGGAAAGAGTTCGTAGGAGCAGGTGTCGTTCTCGAACCTTTCCATAATGTCCGCCTCAACCCTCATCTGTATGCCCCCGTTCTTTGTCTGAACCACGAACATACTGTCAACCGTCTGGACCGGCGTCTCGGCAAGGTCAAGCCGCTCCGCCTCCGAAAGTTTTCCCTTGCAGGAATATACGATGAAAGCAACCACAGAAGCGGTTGCAATCATCATAAGCCTATGTATGTTCAGTCTCAATTCAAACCTACTTCTGTGTCCTTACCGTAGTGGTGGCGCGCATTCCGCCGCAGTTGACCGTGTAGGACTGTCCATCCACAACATCGTACATAAACGCCTCGGCCTTCTGAGGATAATAAACGCTGTAGGCTGAGATGAGCTTGTTGCAGTCATCGGTCAGTGAAGCGTCGGCTGCCTTGGCCTTCTGGAGATAATCTACAGCGACCCAGTACTTGGCCCTGCTCTCAATCTCGTTTCCACCACAGCGGGCGGCGCCCCAGACCGTAGCGATAAGGTAGTAGGCCTTGCCCTGATGGTCTGGTTTAAGGCTGGCGGCCTTATTGGCATAGTCAAACGCCTTGCCGTTGATGTTGTTCTTCAGGCAATATGTCGCAAGCTCGATCAGATAGTCAGCCTTCACAGGATCATCGTCAGCGCAAAGCGAGACAGCCTCCTCGAAATACTTTATGGCCTCGGAAGACTCATCCTTGGCTGAGTGAAGCTTGTAAAGATAGTAAGCCGAAGAAGCGGACGGCTCGTTCCTGTGCATCTTTGTGACGGCATTGAGGAACAGGTCATTGTTCTGGCATCCTTCGGTGGAACCAAGCATCTTCACGATGTTGGTGACGAGTTCCATATTCTCAGGATCAGCCTCGTAACGAGGTGTGAACAAAGCGATGAGGTTGTCGCAGCTGGCCACCTGGCTTGTGATGAACAAGCCTTCGATGTCAGATCTGATCTTGGCGTTCTCGTCACTCGCTCCAGCCTTGTCGAGCAGAGCGATGGCACCCTGATAGGTGTTGATCACATCCTCGGCTCCGATGGCTGACTTCTTGTAAAGCTCGATGGCCGCGTTAAGGTCAAGAAGAAGAAGGCTTGGCTTGACCTGCGCTCCATTGGCCTCGATGATCTTGTTAAGCTCATCGTAAACCACCTGGTAATCCTTGATATACTGTGTGATGTACTGTCCCTTTGAGTTAAAGGCGGCCACAGCATACTTAGGATAATACTGAGCCCTGCGGTCATTGAGGGTCAAGACAGTGTCAACCAAAGCCGCGCGGACCTGAGGATCCTTAGTCTTGGCGATTTCCTTGCTCATCAACGTCATACCGTTGAGAAGCATATTCTGGCTGGCCGTAGGAGGGCAAAGCCTGTAGGCCTTTCTCCAGTTAGGAAGAGCCTCCGTGTAATTCTTCTGCTTGTAATACTCCTGATAGTAAGACAGATACTTGATGCATTCAGCGCTGTCAGCGCCATACTTACCCTGAGCGGAGACCTTTGTTCCGAAAGCCGCCGCGGCGAGAGTTAACAGTACTAGTGTAATCCTTTTCATCATTGTGTATTGTTTTATTCTTTAGTCATACCTTGGTTTCAGGAACCAGATGTCAAACACGTTTATCCCGATGTTGAAATTGACGTATCTCTCCCTGACCATATTTCCAGTCAATGATCCGCGTTGTCCAAAATCCACGCCAAGAGTCAGACCATTGCTCCATCTGAACACCGGAAGGGTCGCTCCGAGCGTGACTCCGACCGCATTGATAGTGTTTCCGTCCAATTTGCAGCAGGCCTGATCCCAGTACGCTCCGGCGCGGTAGGTAACCCTCTTGCGGTAGTAACGGATATCATTCCTGTTCGGAACAATCGAGAAACCGGCCCTGACAGACTGCGATGCCGAAGCGCTGAACACAGCGTTGCCGACGCTTGCGAATCCGATGACCTTGTCCATCCCGCTGGAACTCCAGTCCGAACGGATGAAGTTGACCTCAGCCGTCCACCGGTCACCGCCCTTAAGGGCTATTCCGACACCAATCTCACTGGCGAGCTTCACCTTTCCCCTTCCAAGAGTGTCAACGAAAGTCCTCGGCGACGGCGTAGAGTCATTGATTGATGAGATTGACTGGATCTCATACCTTTCAACCTCTCCCCTGATGCTTGTGCCAAGCCTGTAGGTGGCTCCTACGACCGCGGAGACATTTTGTGTAAGATTCGTCTCGTACTGCACCCCGAACTTGGCCGTAAAGGCGTGAAGGTTCATATTAAAACCGCTCGAAATATTCCTGTACGTACTGTTGGACATCGTGAAAGTGTTGGTCTTGTGCAGGTTACCGAAATAATACTGTCCTTCGACACCTAACGAAAGGCCTTTTACCACATTGATTCCGGCGCCAAGGAATATGTTTGTCAAGCCACCGTAACCATTGACGTTGTTTGTGATGACACCGGTATTGGTGATGACCGACGGATCGGTGATCTTCGAGGTCATATCGTAGCCAAGATCGCTGAACGGAGTGACTCCGGCGTACATAGCCAAAGACTTATAGACAGGGAACGAGATCACGAAGTCGTAGATGTTGAACGTGTTGTTGGATGACTTCATATCGTGCTGGGCGTAATACCTGTTGCCCTGCGCCACGCCGAAGTCAGCCATAAACGATTTCTCGTCCCTCGCCGTCACAGCCGCCGGATTGAGAATATTAATGTTCCTCTTATCCCTCGTGGCTATTCCGACACCTCCCATACTCTTGTTATAGGCGGTACCCTGCTTGGATATATCCCCTATTCCGAACATTGAATATGGAGAATAGGCATTATAAGCCTCATCCTGCGCCATCATCGGAAGAGCACAGAACGAAAGCGCCACCAAAAGGAGTATCTTTTCAACCGTTCTTTTCAACATATCTGTCAGCTATTAAGGCTAACCCCATCAGTACAAGATTGCAGACTGCAAAGATGGAGTTTTTCATTCTTTTTGCAAAATATAAAGCGTCTCCTCCCGTAAAAACCACAACTTTTCCGGGAAATTCAGACAAGTACCCCTCTATTTCAAACATTATGCCTGACACAACCCCCGACTCGATCGAGGAAATCAGCGAACCTCCTGTCTGTCTTACAGTCAGAGGGGTGTCCACAAGCGGAAGGTTCCTTGAATATCTCGCCAGAGACTTGAACCTTGTCCTGAAACCGGGGGAGATGTTGCCTCCTGAATATTCACCGTCGGGCTCGATGACATCTATCGTCAAAGTGGTCCCGAAATCGAAGACCAGACTGCCCTTTCCCTTGAAAAGATACCTTGCGGCGATCACTGAGGCAACCCTGTCGGAGGACAGGTAAGAGGGGAGTGAATATTCATCGGAAACATCCGTATGGTTCTTGTCCAGGATAATGAGCCTGCCGCATTTGGAGCGAAGTCCGGCCTCCTCGGTGGCATCCAGATCAATGGCGGAGGAAACCACCATAACCGAAGGCTTTTCCTTCTCCACAAGCGAATCGATGTACTCGAACATCTTCTCGCCTTGGTAACGGAAAGTCTTTCCGAGAGTCATCCCCTCGGCCCAGGCCGCCTTCAAGGCCGTGTTTCCTATTTCCACCAAAAGATTCGACATTGTCTGTTCAAACGGGCAAACTGCCAAAGATAATGATTTTATTGCAATTTATTAAGAGTCTGAAGAGCTTTCGTCAAAGAATCTATCCCACGGGACACAATCTTGAGTTTTCCTTCGGACTGCTTGATCTTGAAAAGCTGGTCGTTCCTGTTGACCTTATCAAGAACGCCTTCGAAGACCTTGCTCTTGAAATACGGCGACATCTGGTTCGAAATGAAGAACATTATCATCATTCCGTTCTTTATGATGATCTTCTCGAATCCAAGCTTTCCACCGAGATTCCTGATCTTGACAACGTCAAACAGATTGTCAACCTCTGAAGGCATATCGCCGAAACGATCCTCAAGCTGAGACTTGATCCTGTCGATCTCCTTGTCGCTGGTCATACTGTCAAGCTGCTTGTATATTCTTATCTTTTCGGCGGTTATGTCTATGTAGGTGTCCGGGATCATCGCTGGCTGGTCGGTCTCTATGGTACAGTCCTCGACGAAGGACTCGTCGGTGTGGACCGTGGATATTCCTGTCTCGACTCCCAGTTCCTCCATCGCCTCGGCGAGGATCTTCTGGTAGGTCTCGTAGCCCATATCCGTGATGAATCCGCTCTGTTCCGCACCCAGCAGGTTTCCTGCGCCGCGGATGTCCAGATCCTGCATAGCGATGTTGAATCCGCTTCCGAGATCTGAGAACTCCTCGATGGCCTTGAGCCTTCTGCGGGCGTCATCGGTTATGGTGACAAGCGGAGGCACGATAAGGTAGCAGAACGCTTTTCTGTCCGACCGGCCGACACGTCCCCTGAGCTGATGCAGGTCGCTGAGGCCTATGTTCTGCGCCTGGTTGATGATGATGGTGTTAGCGTTCGGAATGTCAAGGCCGTTCTCGATGATCGTGGTGCAAAGCAGCATATCATAATCCCCACGAATGAAGTCCAACATCCTGTTCTCCAGATCCTTGGCCTCCATCTGCCCGTGCGCCACACAGATTTTCATATCAGGAACCAACCTGTGCAGGATTTCGTGGATGGAAGGCAGTTCCTCGACCTTGTTGTGGATGAAGAACAACTGGCCGCCACGGTTCAGTTCGTAGTTGATGATGCTCCGGATCTCGTCCTTGTCGAACAGGATGATCTCGGTCTGTGTCGGAATCCTGTTCGGCGGGGGAGTGTTGATGATTGAAAGGTCCCTGGCTCCAAGCAACGAGAACTGCAAGGTACGAGGAATTGGGGTGGCCGTCAGAGTCAGCGTGTCCACAGAGGCCTTCACCTGACGCAGTTTCTCCTTTGTCGAGACACCGAACTTCTGCTCCTCGTCGATGATCAGAAGTCCCAGGTCCTTGAAATCGAATCCTTTGCCGAGCAGCTTGTGCGTGCCGATCACGATGTCCAGCTGACCGTTCTTCAGCCTATCCTTTATGTCATTGATTTCCTTCGTGGTACGCAATCTGCTCACGTAATCGATAGTGCAAGGGAAGTCCTTCAGACGAGACGAGAACGTCGTGTAGTGTTGCAGTGAAAGGATCGTGGTCGGCACCAGCACGGCGACCTGCTTCCCGTCGGTCACCGCCTTGAAGGCCGCCCTGATAGCGATCTCGGTCTTTCCGAACCCGACATCCCCGCAGACAAGCCTGTCCATAGGGCTGTTGTCCTCCATATCCCTTTTCACCGCCTTGTTGGCCGACTCCTGATCCGGAGTGTCCTCGTACATAAACGAAGACTCCAGCTCTTCCTGAAGATAACTGTCGGGGGAGTAGGCGAATCCCTGGGTGGTCTTCCGCTTGGCGTAAAGCTGGATCAGATCCTTGGCGATGTCCTTTATCTTGGACTTGGCGCTGAGCTTGAGATTCTGCCAAGTCTTTGATCCAAGTTTGTTTATCTTAGGAGGAACGCCATCCTTTGAACGGAAACGGGAAATCTTGTTCAGCGAATGCACGGACACGAACACGACATCCCCGTCCTTATACATAAGCTTCACTACCTCGTGCATCCTTCCCTTGTCGTCCCTGACCCTGACAAGCCCGCCGAACACACCGACACCGTGGTCGATGTGGACCACATAGTCACCTATATTAAAGGCGGTCAAATCATTGAGCGTCAGCTGCTCACTCTTCTCCACCGTCCTCCTGACGCTGACCCTGTGGAAACGGTCGAAAATCTCGTGGTCAGAGTAGCAGCAGACCTTGTCATCCCTGTCGATGAACCCGGAGTGGATATTCTTTCCCGCGACAAACTGAGGCACAAGCCCGTTATTATCTATAAGAATGGACTTCAGCCGCTCGATCTGCGAATTTTTCTCACTGAATATGTAAACCTTGTACCCGCGTTCCATATTCTGCCTGATGTCAGCGGTCAGAAGCTCGAAATTCTTGTTGAAGGCAGGCTGCGGAGCTATGTTGAACCTGACAGCGTCATCACCGTCCCTTCCAAGCGGAACCTCAAGATAGACCTTCCTGAACGGCTCAAGGGCACCGAAAAAGTCCCTGCCGCTGTACATTTCCGAAGAATCCAGCCAAAGCACCGTTCCATCCGGAAACAGACTCGCCACACTGACACTACCGGCGTCCGAGGCATCGGCGGCAAGGTCCGGGAATATCTCAACCTCATCCCTTTCCTCGACCGAAAGCTGCGTGTTGCAGTCGAACACGTGGATCTTCTCAACCTCATCCCCGAAGAACGACACCCTGAACGGCGAGTTGAATGAATATGAGAATATGTCTATGATGGCGCCTCTTATTGAATATTGTCCCGGAGCCGACACAAAATCAACCCTCTCAAAACCCTGACCTGCAAGAATATCCCTGATCGAATCGTGGGATATTTCCTGTCCTTTGGTTATTTTCAGCAACGATGAGGCGATCTTGTCCGGAGCCGGCACGGCCTCCTCAAGGGCCTCCGGATAAGTCACGATGAAAAGTCTGGACGAATTGTCGGCGTTGGCCAGAAGCTTTCCGACAGCCGAGGTCCTCTGCACTCCGAGAGATGACTTGTAGTTGCTCCTCTCGACACCCTTGCCGCTGTCCGGGAGATAGAACACGATGTCTCCGTCGGTAAGACCGTAAAGGTCTGAGCAGCAATATTCAGCGCTCTCCCTGTCGGGCAGCACCAACACATTTGTGCCGCCTGTGGCGACATTCGAGACGACAAACCATCTGGCGGACAGGAACAGCCCCTTGCAGTAGGTTTCCCTGCCGGAGACTATCTTGTCAGACAATTTTTTCGAAGATTCGGAACTTATCAACATAGTGGCCTGAATCGTGTTTAAAACCTGTGGAAAACCCTGTGGAAAACGCCATTCTGAATGTTGGTTTCTCTGACCCGGATGCTTTTCAACAGTTCATCAAAAGGTTTTCCATAACGTAACAAACAACTTAATCAACTCGTAACATTTTGACTCTCAATCACCGGATTGAGTTATCAACATATTAACAATCTAAATAAAATCAGAAATCCAATCTAAATCTATCATTTATATTTTTTAGACTTTTGATTTTGGTGTTGCCGCTGTGGAAAGTCGCTTTCGTTCTTCCGGCGGTTTTCACTATCTTTGTACTGATTAAAACACTTTCTGATGACAGAATTTGATCCGCACAGCACAAACGCCGGCAAAGATAAGGATTTGGACGGAATTATCCGCCCGCAAGGGTTGGAAGATTTCACCGGACAGAAGGAGATAGTGTCCAATCTGAACATCTATGTGAAGGCGGCCAAGATGAGGGGCGAAGCCCTTGACCACGTGCTCTTTCACGGGCCTCCGGGCCTTGGAAAGACCACCCTCGCGCACATCATAGCCAACGAGATGGGAGTGAATATGAAGGTGACGTCCGGCCCTGTGCTTGACAAGCCTGGTGACCTTGCCGGCCTTCTGACCTCACTGGAGACCGGAGACGTGCTTTTCATCGATGAGATCCACCGCCTTTCACCTGAGGTCGAGGAATATCTCTACTCGGCGATGGAGGACTATGTCATCGACATAATGATAGACAAGGGCCCGGGAGCGAGGTCCGTAAGGATTTCCCTCAATCCGTTCACCCTCGTGGGGGCCACGACCCGAAGTGGATTGCTCACGGCGCCGCTGCGCGAAAGATTCGGAATCAACTGTGCCCTTGAATATTACGACACTTCAGATTTGATAAGGATCGTGCGCCGTAGCGCCAGGATCCTGAACGTGACGATAGACGACGAGGCGGCCAAGGAGATCGCTTTGAGAAGCCGTGGAACCCCACGAATCGCCAACGCCCTTCTGAAACGTGTCCGTGACTTCGCCCAGGTGATGGGGGACGGACACATTGATCTTGACATATCCCGTTACGCCCTTGACAAGCTTAAGATCGACAAGAGGGGACTGGACTCCATCGACAACAAGATCCTCCGCACGATAATCACCACTTTCAAGGGTGGCCCGGTCGGAGCCAACACAATCGCCACGGCGATCAGCGAGGATCAAGGCACGTTCGAGGAGGTGTATGAGCCGTTCCTTATAAAGGAAGGCTTCATCGTGCGTACACAAAGGGGAAGAATCGCCACCGAGATGGCCTACCATCATCTTGGACTGGACGCTGAGCTTGAGGCTAAAAAAGATGAGGATGGCACGCTTTTCTAAGATATTCATTGCCGCCGCGGCGTTCATATTCATTTCATTCAGAGCTTTTTGCTGCACATCCGTGATCATTTCCGGGGGAGTGCGGGCAGACGGGCGGCCGGTGATGCTCAAGCATCGCGACACCGGCGAGCTGAACAACAGGATGGAGTGGTTCCAAGGGGATGAATATTCATTCATCGGTCTTGTGAATTCGCCGTCGCAGGGTGGGGAAGTGTGGTCAGGAGTCAATTCCGCCGGTTTCTGCATAATGAACACCGCCACCTACGACCTCAAGGATGACGACGTTCCTTCCTCCGAAATGGACAAGGAGGGGATTGTGATGTACAAGGCTCTGGGAATATGTCGCAGTCTGCAAGACTTTGAGAATATGCTCGACTCGCTTCCGAAACCTTGGGGTGTGGAGGCGAATTTCGGGATCATCGACGCGTTCGGCGAGGCCGCTTATTACGAGGTGAACAACCATTCCTGGAAGAAGTACATCGTGGCCGACCAGCCGGGCGGGTATATGGTCGTGACGAACTTTACCCGCAGCGGACGCAAGGAGGACCGCAAGGGAGTTGACCGCTTTGAAAAGGCTTCTGACATAATGGCTTCCGCTGATGTGGGCACTGCTGATCACATATTCCTTTTTAATGAGATTTCCCGCTCGGGCAAGCCGATTATGCGTGACATCACATCCGCTTCCGTGGTCTTTGAGGGTGTCGCTCCGGGGGAGGAGCCTTCGAGGACGGTGATGTGGACGCTTCTTGGCAGCCCGACAAGCACGGTCTATGTGCCGCTGAAGGTTTTCGGGAGCGATCATATTCCTGACTATATGAAAAAGTCTCGTGGAAGTGACAACGCCGCCATTTGTGATGACGCACTTGCATTGAAGGAGGCTTGTGGTTTTGAATATGGTTGCGAGAGTGACTGCCGTGAGGTTGAGAAATATGTCGATCGTCATTTTTCAAACGATATGCCGGTGCGCCGTTATGACCGCTTCACCAGACGGATTTATCGCCGCTATCTTAAAATATGTGCAGGTAAATCGCCGAAAATGGCTCATAAAATTG
>CAVCRL010000049.1:0-15788 GCA_963604455.1 Lachnospiraceae bacterium
TCCGCGGAGTCCAGGATGAACCAGTCGATCGCCGCTGATGTCCAGTCGCTTTTGGAATATGCCGTGCGGCATCAGGACGGCGGTTGGTATTATCCTAACGCTGTGATGCCGTTCCGAGGCTTGCTTGAGAGCGAGGCTTACGCACATTCTATGCTTTGTGACTTGCTGTCAAGTGAATATGTGGGTTCCGCCGCCCTTCGACAGGCTCAGGGCCCGGCGACCTCGGTCACTGAGCCTGTCGAAGTGACCGCAAGGCAGATCGCCGACGGCATAAGACTCTGGCTGATGCTCCAGAAAGAAACCCAGAAATGGGACGAGGAACCAGCCTTCGTTGATGCTCTCAATTCCGTGCTGACCGGCCCGGCGGACATCCTTGCCACAAAGGTCATAAGCCTGACAAAGACATATTCGACACCTTTCTCCAAGGTGAAGGCAGCCGGCAACGGTTTCACCATCGAACGTCATTTCTATAAGGAGGCGACCGGAGAGGACGGGAAGAAAAACCGTCTGGAGATATTCCCGGGAATGAAACTCAGCGTTGGTGACAAGGTGACCGCTGAGTACCGGATATGGAATCAGGAGAACCGTAGCTTCGTGAAGTTGGCCGCTCCCCGCGAGGCCGCTTTCCGTCCGTCAGACCAGCTTTCCGGCGCTTACGGCTGGTGGCTCCGCCCTCTTGCCGTGAACGGAGTCTGGTCTGTCACCCCACAGGGCTACAGAAACGTCAAGACTGACCGCACCGAGTACTGGTTCGATGTCTATCCGGAGGAGAAGACAACCGTGACGGATGACTTCTACATCACCCAGGAGGGCATATTCACCGCTCCTGTCGTGACGATCGAGTCCCTCTATGCCCCTCATTACAGGGCGAATGATGAATATTCCGGTGAATTGAAGACTGTAAAATAAACCTTTGCCGGGAGGAAGGCTTCCCGGCTGTTGACTAAAAGAGATAATCCGATGAGATCTTTGTTGCTTTGTTGCCTGGCGTTCTTAGCTATGGCCGGCTGTTCGGAACGAACGGCTCCCACCCCAGAGTTGCTTCCTCTCCCTCAAGAGGTCGTGTGGTCGAAAGGCGCTTTCCAAAAATCTGAAGTAAGTTTGTCTGGAGACCCTTCCGTTGTGGGAATCGTAGGGGAGTGGCTTGACGGGGCCGGGATCAAACGCTCGGACGCAGCCTCCGGAAAAGTGAATGTCCGGCTGGTGGAGTGTATAGATCAAGCTGTTGTCAATCAGGAAGAAGCGTATAATCTGACTGTCTCTCCGCAAGAGATCAGAATAGAGGCGGTCACGGAAAAAGGTGTCTATTGGGCTGTCCAGACATTGCGCCAGCTGACTGACAGGTCTGCTCGTGGGGTCAGTATTCCTTGCTGCGAAATCATAGACTGGCCCGCGTTCGGAATCCGCGGCTTTATGCACGACACGGGACGCTCGTACATAAGTCTGGAGGAAATCAAGCGCGAGATAGAGATCCTTTCGCTCTATAAGATCAACACGTTCCATTGGCATCTGACTGAGAATCAGGCCTGGAGGCTTGAAAGCAAGATTTATCCGCAGCTTACCTTCCCTGAGAATATGACCCGTTACCCGGGATGCTTCTATACTCAGGAGCAAGTGCGTGAATTTCTCGATTTCTGCCGCAGACATCATATCCTTGTGATTCCGGAGATAGATATGCCTGGTCATAGCGAGTCTTTCACCAGAACATTCGGGTGCGATATGCAAAGCCCGAAAGGCAAGGGTATCCTCAAGGAACTTCTTGCCGAGGCTTGCGACCTGTTTGCGGAAGTGCCTTACTTTCACATAGGTACGGATGAGGTCCATTTCAAGGATCCGGATTTCGTCCCGGAGATGGTGGCCTTGGTGCGCTCGAAGGGCAAGAAGGCGATCTCTTGGAGTCCTGGTTGTGAATATGCTCCCGGAGAGATTGACATAGCTCAGATTTGGAGCTATATGGGCAAGGCCAAGCCTGGGATCCCGTCCATAGACAGCCGGTTCCGCTATGCGAATCATTTTGACTTGTTCGGAGACATTGTGGCTGTCTATAATAGCCGGATCTGCGATTCTGAATATGGCAGTGAGGATGTCCTGGGCACTATTATGGCCGTGTGGAATGACCATAAACTGCCTGATGAACGTAATATTCTGTTGCAGAACGCGTTTTTTCCATATATCCTGGCCATCGCCGAACGTTCGTGGATAGGCGGGGGAAGCGAGTATTTTGACGGCAACGGAGTCATCCTTCCCGACGAATCAAGTGATGTCTTTAAGAAATTCGCTGATTTCGAGCGTCGTATGCTCTGGCATAAGGATAATTTCCTTAAAGGGGAGCCTTTCCCTTATGTGAGGCAGACGAACGTTCATTGGGCGGTCACGGACGCTTTCCCTAATGAGGGCGATCTTTCCCGTTCCTTCCCGCCTGAGGACGGAATCTCCGACCGCTATTCTTTTGAAGGTAAGGAATATGGCGTGCACCGGGTCACCGGGGCAGGAATATACTTGCGCCACTTCTGGAGTTTATGGTACCCGTTCCCGGCTTTGTTCAAGGACCCGTGCGAGAACAGCACAGCCTACGCCTATACGTGGGTGTATTCGCCAAAGGCTCAGGATGTTGGGATGTTGGTTGAGTTCCAGAACTATAGCCGTTCGGTGAACGATATGCCGCCGCCAGAGGGACGCTGGGACTACCGTGGGAGCCGGATCTGGTTGAATGATCAGGAATTGCTTCCGCCGGTGTGGACGAATTCCCCAGATGTGAGGAGCCCTGAGATTGACCAAGGTAACGA
The DNA here is from genome assembly GCA_963604455.1 of Lachnospiraceae bacterium. Lineage (GTDB taxonomy): Bacteria > Bacteroidota > Bacteroidia > Bacteroidales > UBA932 > Cryptobacteroides. Next base: position 2,787 of record CAVCRL010000049.1, read on the forward strand.
GAATTGTACCGCCCGTCCGCCGCTTCCTGTCCATCTGAACAAAGGATGGAACAAAGTGTTTATGAAATTGCCTGTCGGGAAGTTCACGACTCCGGAGATCTGGCTGGTCAAGTGGGCCTTCACGGCCGTGTTTGTCACTCCGGACGGAAGCCGTGCGGTCGAGGGACTGATCTATTCGCCGGACAAATCAAAATAACCCATACATTATCCCTATGATGAAAAGAACCTTTTGGCTCATTGCCTTGTCGTTACTGTCGTTGACGTTGTCGGCTTCCGATTCGTTGAGGATCCATAACCCTCAGATTCCGATCCTTTTGGATCGCATAGACAATGTCCTGTTCCAGATCCGTGTTCCTGACGCTGTGCAGGGGGATGTGCTCGAATCCTTGACCGTGGAGTTCGGACCAGACACTGATCTGAAATCCATAGCCGAGCTGCGTCTTTTCTATTCCGGAACAGAGGCCGTGCGGCGTCAAGGACTGCGTTTCAGCCCGGTGGAATATATCTCCGCACATAATGTGTGGAACACACGTTCCGCCAATCCGTCATATTCAGTGATGCAGGAGCAGGCCTCGAAGATCGGCCGCAAGGTGGTTCTTCATTCCCGGCAGCCTATGGTCGGAGGCATCAATTATTATTGGGTCAGCGTCAGGATGAATCCAGATGCGTCTCTGCTGACAGAGTTGCGCGCGAGGGTGTCAGAGGTTGTGGTTAACGGGAAGAAAGTCCCTGTGGCCTGTGATTCGAGGGACGTTGTCCGCAGAATGGGCTACGGCGTTCGTCACGCGGGTGACGACCATTCGATGGCTTACCGTATTCCTGGCTTGGTCACAACCAACTCGGGTAGCCTGATCGGGGTCTATGATGTTCGTTGGAACAGCAGCGTTGACCTTCAGGAACGCATCGACATAGGTGTGAGCAGAAGCACGGACAAGGGGCAGACCTGGGAACCGATGCGTATCGCGATGTCTTTCGCGGACGTTGACGGACTCCCTTCCGGTCAGAACGGGGTCGGGGACCCGGCGGTTCTGGTCGATGAGAAAACGGGAACCATCTGGGTTATGGCTGTCTGGACCCACGGAATGGGTAACGGCAGGGCCTGGACGAATTCGATGCCTGGGATGGAACCGATGGAGACCCCGCAACTGATGCTGGCGCGCAGCGATGACGACGGGCGCACTTGGAGTGAGCCTATCAATATCACGATGCAGGTGAAGGACCCGTCCTGGTGCTTCCTCCTGCAAGGTCCCGGACGAGGCATAACGATGCGTGACGGCACATTGGTGTTCGCGATCCAGTTCATCGACAAGGACAGAATGCCGCACGCCGGAATCATATTCAGCAAGGACCACGGCGAGACCTGGCATATTCATAATCCAGCCCGCTCCAACACGACGGAGGCGCAGGTGGCTGAGGTTGAGCCGGGAGTGCTGATGCTGAATATGCGGGATAACCGTGGCGGGGCGCGCGCCGTGATGACAACCCGTGACTTGGGACGCACCTGGACCGAGCACGTCTCGCACAGGACAACCCTCCGCGAGCCGGTCTGTATGGCCAGCCTGATCGCGGTCCCGGCTGAGAAAAACGTCTTGGACAAGGATCTTTTGCTCTTCTCCAATCCGGACACGACCGACGGCCGCCGCGACATCACGATCAAGGCCAGTCTGGACGGCGGAGTGACGTGGCCATACAGCCTGTTGCTCGACGAAGGAGACAGTTGGGGATATTCGTGCCTCACTATGATTGATTCTCAGACTGTTGGCATCCTTTATGAATCAAGCGTGGCGCATATTACATTTCAGGTGGTCAAATTGAAGGATATTGTAAGATGAGACGGTTGCTCTTTGTTTTTCTCGCCTCATTGTCTTTCTTGCCGCTCAAGTCCGGAACCGATATTGTTGCGCGTACGGCATATTCAGTGTTGACCGGAGATTCCGGAGGCTTGACGCTGCCGGGAATATATTCGGACGGAATGGTTTTGCAGCGTGGCCGTCCTGTTGAGATAAAGGGAACGGCTGAAGCGGGTGTGAAGGTGATTGTCAGGCTGGCGGGGCGGAAAAAGACGGCCGTGGCGGCTCCTGATGGCCGCTGGAGTGTCTGCCTTGAGCCTTTGGAGGCCGCCACTGGATTGACTCTGAATATCTCGACCCCGAAGCGTAATCTTCAGTATAAGGACGTGGCTGTAGGAGAGGTCTGGGTTTGCTCTGGGCAGTCCAATATGGCGTTTATGACGAAATCTATGGTGCCGGAGGAACGTTCGGAGGTGTTGGAAACGGCAGACAGGCAAAAGGGGAGTGTCCGTCTTTTCAATATGAGGGCAAGATGGTACACGGATAACGTTACTTGGGACAGAGAGGTCTATGATTCGCTTAACCGCCTTCAGTATTTCCGCCCTGCTGTGTGGGAGCATAGCTCAAGTGCCGCCGCGGATTCATTTTCGGCTGTGGGACTCGCTTTCGGTCAGATGCTTGCTGATTCTTTGGATGTCCCGGTCGGACTGATTCTGAACGCTGTTGGCGGATCCGCCGCTGAATCTTGGATTGATCGTAAGACTCTTGAGTCCGGGTTCCCGGACATATTGTGTGATTGGCTGCGCAATGATCTCATCCAACCTTGGGTGCGGGAGCGCGCGGCTTTAAACATCAAGGATGCCGTGAACCCATCGCAGAGACATCCTTACGAGCCTTGCTACCTTTTTGAGGCTGGCATAGAGCCCTTGGAGCGTTTCCCGGTTCGTGGTGTCATCTGGTACCAAGGCGAGTCCAACGCCCACGACATCGAGGCGCACGAACGTCTCTTCCCGCTCCTTGTCCAAAGTTGGCGTTCCTACTGGAACGATCCTGGGATGACGTTCCTCTTTGTGCAGCTTTCAAGTCTGAGCCGCCCGAGCTGGCCTTGGTTCAGGGATAGTCAAAGAAGATTGGCCGAGACCGTCCCGGCCTGTGCTATGGCTGTCAGCAGCGACAGGGGCGACTCCCTTGACGTGCATCCTCGCCGTAAATTGGATGTCGGGAGACGCTTGTGCGTACAGGCTCTTTATAATGTCTATGGAGATAGGAATGTGGTTCCGTCCGGCCCTGTCATCCGCTCCGCCCGTTTGGACGGTAATGATGTCGTGCTTGCTTTTGACTGGGCGGACGGGTTGAGTTCATCAGATGGAGATAGGCTGCGCACGTTTGAGCTGGCGGGAGAGGATGAACAGTTCCGCCCGGCGGAAGCCATAGTGGAAGGCGCGGCGGTCAGGCTGCACAGTGATGCTGTGCCTTCGCCCAAGTGGGTGCGATACGGTTGGCAACCATACACCAGAGCCAATCTTGTGAACGCTGCGCTTCTGCCTGCATCGACATTTCGCATAGCGGTCGAATAAGTTGTTCCCCCGCATACGATTGCCGTTTTGAGGAGAATGCTCGGAATATTATGCGTAAAGTGCTGACTTTCATAAAAGTACGATGCTTTTGAATATGCTTGGCTTTTGCCGCTGGTAGTGGCAGAAGGTAGAAAACTGAAAAAAACTTTAAAAAAAGTTCGAAAAAGTTTGCAGTAATAAAAAAAAGTAGTACCTTTGCATCACCCGAACGATGAACAACGGGACAACGATTCGGGAGCTTAGCTCAGTTGGTTCAGAGCGTCTGCCTTACAAGCAGAGGGTCGGGGGTTCGACTCCCTCAGCTCCCACCAAAAAGACCTCTTCAGGAATCCTGAAGAGGTCTTTTTTCTACGTATATCCATCCCGAATATTATATTATGGCAAGTCGTGGATCGAGTCCCAAACGGATCAAGTCGGATCAAGTCCAAACCCTGTGTTAAAGGAATAAAGTAAAAATAAGTATGTACCTTTGTGGAAAGATTCTAAAAGGTATATAATATGTCATCATTGTCTGTCCTTCAAGGACTGGCAAGTTATGGATCAAATCTAATAGTATGTGTCAACAAACGTCAGGGGAAAAATCAAAAGGCAGATTTTGGTAACGTGCAAAATCTGCCTTTTGCCTTTTTTCCCCTGTCGTCCCACTCTATTTCTATATAATGTAAAAGATAAATGAGTCACACAAAATAGTTATATTTGCATATTCATAAAATTCTATTGCTATGCGAAAGATAATGATCCTATTGACAGCCGCCATGCTGTGCGTCTCTTGCTCTGAACAGTTCAACGCCGCTTACCTCCTTTCCGGCGGTGCCAAAGTGGCCCAGGCCGCGACCCTGTCCGACGCCCAGATCCAATCCTACGTCAGCCAGTATGTGCAGAAGTTGGACGCCGAGAACACAGTTCTGCCAGAGACTAGCCCATACGTCAAAAGGGTCAGAAAGATGACTTCAGGAATCACCTCGGTGAACGGTACACCGCTTAACTTCAAAGTATATAAGACGAACGAAGTGAACGCTTTCGCCTGCGCGGACGGAAGTGTTAGAATCTATTCCGGACTTCTGGATGCGATGACTGACGATGAGGCTCTTGGCGTTGTCGGCCACGAGATCGGCCACGTCGCCCTCAAGCACTCCAAGATGCAGTTCAAGCAGGCTCTTCTTACATCGGCCCTCAGAGATGCCGTGGTGTCCACCGGAGGCACGGTCGCCGTCCTCACAGCATCACAGCTTGGAGATCTCGGCGAAGCCTTGATGAGCGCAAGTTTCTCAAGAAAGCAGGAGACCGCCGCTGACGACTACGGTTATGACTTCCTGAAGAGTGCCGGCAAGAATCCTTGGGCTATGGCTATGGCTTTCGAGGAACTTCAGAGACTTTCCAGCGGTGACACGGCCTCAGGCACCCAGGCCGCTTCCGGATCATCCGTCGGTCAGTTGTTCTCAACCCACCCTGCCACTGCGGACAGAATCTCCAGGATGTCGGACAGAGCCATCAAGGACGGTTACAAGAGACCTTCCAAATAATCAGCGTAAAGTCTTGTTCTCGGCCACGGTGAATCCCACGGAAATGGAATTCCCGGAATCATCGACGGCTGTGACGGTATGTTTGCCGGGTGAAGGCTTCAACGTCATCTGATGGATCATCTGAGTCTGCCCGACATATTCATTGTCCAGGTGCCAGAAGACATTGACGCGTGGGGTCCTGTGCGCCAGATTGAAGGTTATGCCGGCGATTGACCCGTCCAGCTGGCGCGGAATGTAGATCACGGCCCCGCTTTCCGGGTAGATGAATTCCATCGGGGAACTGTCCGCCTTGCCTTTCGGAACCACCGGTGCATATTCAGGATGATGCTGCCTGTAGTGCCATTCCATCGATGGCGGCAGGATGAACGTCCGGACTCCGTCCACAACTTTATGATATGGGCACGGTTCGCTCCTCACCGATTTGCGCGGCAGCATCAGAGTGTCCGAATCCTCGCAGTTCACCCCTTTCAGGCAACCGGACTCACGGCATACCTCTGCGACAATGTAATCACCATAGACCGGCTCCTTGAACCAACCGTTCCTGGAATATTCACTGTCATATTCCTTGGCTGGAAGAAGGTTGAATATGTCGAACATTACCGGCCCGGCAGTGCGCGCCCCCGTCAGACCAGGTACTCCTTGCCCTTGGGCGTTGCCTGCCCAGACTCCGACGGCGTAGTCAGCTGTCACTCCGACCGCCCACGCGTCCCTGAACCCGAAACTGGTGCCTGTTTTCCACGCCACCTTCTTGACCGAGCCGATCAGGTGCCAGTCAATCTCGTCAGGTCTGTTGACCTCTTTCAAAGCATCGAATGTCCACCACAGAGCGCATTTGTCGTTCAGCGGGAAATTGTGCAGTCTGTCACCCTTGGATGTGTGCGTTGTGTCTGCGCTTTGGTACGATGCCGACAGTTTTGAATATGTCGATGTGATGTCTCCGAGTGTCCCTTCCGCTCCTCCGAGTATGAGCGAGAGGCCGTAGTGCGAGGCGCTTCCGCTCAAGGTTGTCATCCCGCATTTTCTGAGAATATCCAGAAATTTCGGTACCCCGAATCTGCGCAGGAGATGCACGGACGGCACATTAAGCGAGCGGGCGAGCGCCTCGTCGGCGGGAACTGCTCCATAGAACTGCCTGTTGAAATTCTGCGGAGAGAAACCGTTGATGTTGATCGGCACATCCGGCAGAAGAGTTTTCGGCAATATCTCGCCGTCCTGAAGCAGAGCGCAGTACAGGAGAGGTTTCAGGATGCTGCCGGTGCTTCGTGGCGACCGGATTATGTCCACCTCGCTTCCTGAACGTTTATGGTCAGGGTTGGCATTCCCGATGTAAGCCAGTGTCTCGCCTGTGTGGACATCCTCCACCACAGCCGCGAGATCGTATATTCCTGTCTGGGAGAACTCGTTGTTCCATTGGTTGACTATTGCTTGCGCCTGCCTTTGCAGATGGATGTCGATTGTGGTTCGGATCCGTTTGCCGGGAGATGTCTTCCAGTAATATTCAGTCAAATGATGCGCTTCCTGCGGCAATGCCACCGGCTCACCGGGAAGCGGCTCGTCGCAGGCGAGGACAAAGTCCAATGAATCAATATGCCCGTGCTTGTAGAGCGAGCCCAGCAACCGGTTGCGCTTTTCCAGCAGCCTTGCCCTGTTTTTGCCGGGGTGGATCTCCGCCGGGGCGTTCGGGAGCACCGCCAGCGTGGCGGCCTCGCCCCAGGAAAGCTCATCGGGAGGTCTGCCGTAATATCTCCAGGAAGCGGCTTCCAGCCCGACAACATTCCCGCCGAAAGGCGCGTGTGAGGCGTACAGGCTTAGGATCTCCCTTTTGCTGCACCTTAGTTCCAGACGGGTGGCGAGGATAGCCTCGATGATTTTCTGGCCGATATTCCGTTCCCGTCCCCTGGACATCCTTATGACCTGCATAGTGATCGTGCTTCCACCGCTGGTGACGTGCCCGGCTTTGATGTTGCCGGCGGCGGCACGCGCTATCGCGACCGGATTCACGCCTGGATGGTATGCGAACCATCTGTCCTCGAACTCGATGAGGGCTGTCTTGAATTTTTCCGGTACGGTGTCCGATGGGGGAAACCTCCATTGTCCGTCACTTGCGATTCGGGCTCCAAGCAGTTCTCCGTTCCTGTCTGTGACGACGGTGGAATAGGATGTGCCCTTGAACAAATCCCTTGGCAGACAGAAAAAGTATGCGGTCAAGAGGGCGATGACGACACCGACCGCTATCCTTGACCGCAGTTTCTTATCCATAGACTATTCAGTGACTTTCGCCGTGCCCGAAGCCGTGTTGGCGCTGATGTGAGGGTCGTACATCGCCTCGCACTTCACGGCAGGGAGTATGAACTCGCCTTGGTAGGAAGCGTGCATCTTAATCCTGAATGTCTTGCTGGTGCCTTTCGGAAGGTCGAAGAACCAGATGACACGGTCATCCCTGATGTCACGGTAGTTGAACGAGGCCTTTGAGCTCTCGCCACCGTAGAGTCTGTCGTTCACTATCTCCCAACCAGAAGGAATCATCTCGGTAAGGGCGAGATTGTCACAGTCCCTGACACCGCTCGTGTTGCCGACAGTGATGGTTACAATGAAGTCCGTTCCCTGGGTTATGCTGTAAGGGTTCAGGCTCTTGCCAGCCAAGGTGCTGTAGTTGACGTTAAGACTCAGTCCGCTGGACTTGGCCTCCACCTTGTTCCCGAACTCCGGAATAACTGATGTGATCAACGTCGCGTAGAGGCTGCCGTTCATCTTGTTGGTGATGTCGATGCTTCCATTTTCGGTGTCCACCACGGCACGGCCTATTGACTTGGCGGTCTTCACCTCGGTTGTGTTGTCGCCTTGTTTTATCTCTGCCGAGACCGCATCGGAGCCAACCTTCAGGGCAAGGTTCCTCATCGCGCAGGTGGCAAACGCTATTTCCTGTGTGGAGTACCATCCGCCCGCGATCGCGTCGGCGATTTCCTGGGCGACATCCATAGCTTCCGGCAAAGCGTCGTTGAGAACCAATGCCTCAAGTGCCACGGCCTTGTCCCTGACCGGAGATCCGAACGTCCTGTCAGCCTCTGGGTAATCGGAGAAGTTTGTTTTAAGCCCTGCGATGATTTCTCCGGCCACTGTCTTCTTGCCAGTGACAGCGTAGGTGGACGCAAGCATCCAGGCGGCCTGGACGGAAAGGGTCTCGCTTTCCTTCAGCCTGTTCATAGCCCCGCTTTCCGCCTCACCGTTAAGTGCCAGAGTGTAAAGCCTGTAGGCCTGCTCAAGGTCTCCAAGACCTCCGTTGTCGGAATTCCGGTAATCCTGCACGTTCCGCTTTTGGAATCTTGACCAGCTGGCCAGCACGCCCTTGCTGACGCTAAATCCGTTCTGTGACGCTGAGATCATAAACTGCCCGGCCATAGAACTTACCCATCCGCTGGCGTCAGCGTTTCTAGGCCAATAGACGAATCCGCCGTTGCCGAGCTGCCGTTGGTACAGCTGCTGAAGCAGCTCAGGGATCATCTTGTCGATTTGCTTCTGCTTGTCCTCCGGGAGCATATTCCTGATGGCAAGAAGGCTTATTCCCTTTGAAGAGATCTGCTCCGTGCAGTTGTAGGTGTAATTTGTCAGGAATGAGAATATTCCTCCGCAGTCAACAGACGGGAATCCGGTGAGTTCCAGGGTCGCCCATTGGTTGTCATCAGCCTTGAAAGGCGAGAATCCGAAATGCTTGGTCGCGTCTTTGCCGATCATAGCCCTTGTCACGGAGATTACCGGCGGGTTAGGCGTGCGCACCTCGATGGAGATCTTTTCGCTGGCCTTGTGCCCGTTGCCGTTGGCTGTGACAGTCACTGTGGCGGTTCCGGTCCCCGTGGCCTCAAGGTTGAACCTGACCATCTTGTCCCCAGGCTTGCCGAACTGGACGGATGCGTTGGCGTCCCCAGTGATCTTCAGAGGCCCGTCAACCTTGACGCTGACATCGGCGTTCCTGACTCCGTCCTCAAGAGCGAAGACGTTTATAGGCATCACGACCTTCTCCCCGGTTCCGATGACTCTCGGCAGGGTAGGGAGAACCATAAGCGGAGACCTTACCGGGACAGTCTTCTCGGCATTGCCGTAGGCTCCGTCCCTTGCCGCCACAAGCATCACCCGCACACTTCCGACGTACATAGGAAGTTTGACCTTATGTGTGGCCGAGCCGCTCTGCAGCGAGAACGGACCTATGTACTTGACAACGGCGTTGAACCGGTTGTCCTTCTTCGCGCCGACAATAAGGTTCTCGTCACCTCCGATGCTGAACATCGGCGAGAATCTTCCGCTGTAGGCTCCGATGACATCATCGTAGAGATCCCACGTGCTGACCCCGAGCGCTTCCCTGGCATACATCGCGTTCCAAGGATCCGGAGTCTTGAATGAGGTGAGATCCAGAAGTCCCTCGTCCACAATGGCCAACGTGTAGGTCATCGGCTTGCCGCTCTTCTCCTTGACCTTGATCTTGAATTCCTCCTCAGGACGAAGCACGTCAGGCATAGTGATGACCGGCTCAAGGTGCGAGTCCTTGTCGTTGACTATGACAGGGCGCACTCCGTAGAGCCGGATCGGCAGATCGTTGTCGGCCCTTTCGTGCGGCTGGACAAGGGTGATGTGGATGTAGAAGTTAGGAGCCATTTCCGGAGTTACCTTGAATGAATATGCCACATCGCCCTCTCCGGAAGTCTTCACCCATTCACGCGCGATGACCTTCCTTGAGTTTTCCAGCGAGACGAGCGCCTGTCCCTTTGACGCTGCCGGAATATAAACGGTCACCTTCTCGCCGACCTCGTAGGATTCCTTGTCTGTGGAGAATGACAGCATAGTCAAAGCGTCAGGGTCAGTCTTGGATGACCTTCCCCTGTAGGCCGGCCAGTCCACATAGATGACATCCCCGGCCGTGTGTCCGCTTTCATTGTCGGTCACAAGCACCAGATAGCGTCCCCATTCCGGATAGTCCACCCTGAACGGGATGGAACCATCTCCGTTGGCTGATTTGATTGTGCCTGAGGCTATTATATTCGCAGAAGGACTGTTGACGTAAGAGTCGAGGCTTTCGCTGCGGCTTTCCCACCACCAGCTCCATTTCATCTTGTAGATGGTGTACTTCAGATTGTGGCCAGTCACTTTCGCGCCGTTCTTGTCCACGACGGCGATGCTGACGCTGTAGTCCTTGTCTGTCTCCAGATAATGCCCGTTCCCCTCTTTCGGGACCTTCACTCCGACGTATGATGAATATGGTGAATATGGCACTGACAGCGAATTGAAGCTTACATCACCACCCTGTTCCTCGACTGTGGTGACGATGTCTGCCCGGAGCATTCCCGGAGCGTTCTCCGCTGACGGCATCGTAACATTCACTCTGGCCTGGCCGTTGGAGTTCAGCCTTGTGTCGATGAGCTGATGCTCGCTTGCGTTGAAGTCCGACAACGGACTTGAGAAGTTATACCCCTCGAATCCCTTGAATGTGGACGGCCCCTGATGCAGTGTCATATTAACTTTCGCCGCCAGTCCCGCCGCCGGTGGGCCGGTCAGCCAGTCCGCCGATATGCAGACCGGAACATTCCGTCCTCCGTCAATGGTCTTGCCTTCAAGATCGAGGTTGATCTTCAGCCTGTTAGGTTTGATGCTCTCGATTCTGAAAGGCTTATGGAACATTGCTCCGCCAATCTTGAAGTAGGCGTGCCATATTCCTGTAGGATCCTCGTCCTTGGTTGGAACCGTGAAGGCGTAGAATCCGTTCTTGGCGTTCGTGTTGATCTGTTTTGTGTAGAACTGTCCCTGAGGCGTGTACAACTCCATCACGGCCGGATGGTTGTCCGGAATCCTGTTCTCTTTGTCTTCCAGGATCATCGTGACGTGCAAAGTGTCTCCAGGTCTCCAGACACCTCTCTCTCCATATACAAAGGCTTTCAGGCCCTTTTCCAGAACCTTGCCACCGACATCGAACCTGCTGAGAGACTTCTGCTCGCCCTCGGTTACTTTCAGGTAGCTGGTCGCGCCGCCCCTCTTCGCCACAACCACGAAAGGCTTTCCGGAAAGCTGCATCTCTGCCATTCCGTCAGTGCCGGTCTTGGCATAGCCGATCTCCTTGAGCTGGTAGCTATAGACGTAAAGCTCGGCGTTGAACACAGGCGTGGCCTCGATGATGTCGCTCACGCTGACCCAAAGCTTGTCCCCGCCGGCGTACTTCGCGATCACTCCCAGATTGGATGTCAGCAGGTTGATGGCAGGGAACCTGTCGTCTTCCATATAGTACGTAGGCTTGAGAGGATTGTCCCTGTCCTTCCAATTGTATTCCTCCCAGTCGTAGAAACCGTCATAGTAGTAAGGCGCCGGGGTGTCCCATTCATCGTTGTCCTTGTCAGTGATGTCCTCAGCGGAGATGTTCACCATCTTGTCGGACGGGGTGCCGCTCTTGAACGAATCACTCTTGCCATAGACTGAATATTCCTGCTTGAATGAGATTCTGATGCGGTAGATCGCTCCCGGCTCCTGCCTGAACAGTCCGGAGAGATCCACCGAGTAGTCCTGCCATTTGTGCAGGTTCTTTGACGGATCGGAGTCCAGACGCACGCAACGCTTATAGACAAGCCGCCCGCATCTGCGCAGCGAGTTGTCACCGGAAAGGTTGTTGTCCTGCAGGAACATCAGCACGTTGTCCTCATAGATCTGGATGACTCTGATGTCCACCGCGTTGAGATTCACCGCCTTGAACGGAAGGATCAGTTCCTTGGAATTCGGCAGTATGTTGCCGGTCACAGGAATCTCGACCGCCGGCTTTACCTCAGTCGAAGAGAACTTCTTTGAATATTCCTCTCCGAGCCTCGTCCCGTCGTGGCTGCTTACCGCACCGGAGATCCTGAGCGTCAGAGGCTGATCCTCCGGATTCTCGTAGAATACCTTGACGTGCGCGTTCTCTGTCTGAATATAACTGCGTCCCACTCCTTCCAGTGTGAACAGGCCGGAGTTGTCGCTGACGTCCGCCAGAGCCTCCGTGAAATATATGTCGATGTACGGATCGTCCGCTTCCACCCTCTCGGCGCTGAGGACCTTGAAATCATTCATCGCCGGAATCCTGATCTCCAGCTTTGAGTCTGTCACAAATCCGGTATCCCCGGCTTTCAGGCTGATTTTCAACGTCCTGTCTTTCGTGTCCCTTGGCAGGCCGATGATCTCGAAATGATATTTGAGCGGATCCGTGCCGGCTGTGACATTGGCCTCCGCGCTTTTCTCCGGGTAATCATATTCAAGCATCTTCTGGACCTTTTCCAGAGGAAGCTCTTCCGTAAGGGAGATCGTGCCTTCAATGCTGGCCCTGTCAGGTGAGGCCGCCGTGATCGTGATCTCGTTCACCGAGAGAACCGCTTCCTTTATGGCCACGAGGAACTTGAACGAGAATTTCTTGAATTTACGGTCGCCGACTTTCTGGATCTTGTCCAGCCGCAGTTTCCCGGTGTATGACTGTCCCGGTTTCAGGGCACCGGTCTCGGGAATGAATTCTATCATACTGCTGGACAGCCATCTGGCCGTTCCTTTGACTGACGGCGTGAATGTCAATATTCCATCTTTGAGATCGGTTCCGGCCGTCGCCTCAGGGATGTCGGAGGCAAGCTCCACACGGATTGTGGATTTGTCGGAGATGACCCCGCCCGTATATGCCTTGATGAATGTGGCGAACTCGGTGCTTTGCCCCTTGCTCTTGCCGAAGCGGCTGCAGGATGAGTCGGCTAGAATAAGTATGGCCATTGACAGAATGGCGATGACGTTTTTTGTCGAAATCCTAAAGTTCATATACCTTAATATATATTATAGGTGTGATCGGTTGTTCTTATCAGGAAGCCGATGGTCTTTATTATTAAAGGTGCTGATCGTGCTTCGTTGACATCAAATTTAGGAATTCTTTTCCGTATATTCAATATCCTGCCATTATTTGCGCACGAGTGACAATTTGTCAGCATTGCCGCGGTGGCACAGCCTTTGATTTTATCCCAGCGTCTCCGGAGTGAGCCGGAGCGTAGATTTAAAAACATTAAAAACTTTATATTATGATCAAACCATTGGCAGACAGAGTCTTGGTTGAGCCTAAGGAGGCTGAGACAA
>CAVCRL010000050.1:0-15618 GCA_963604455.1 Lachnospiraceae bacterium
AAAGCATTAGGATATGGACAAATACAAAAACAGAATAGCGGACACAGTCCTCGCAAGAAAACTTGCCGGCAAGGGTGCTGTTCTCATTGAAGGGCCAAAGTGGTGCGGCAAGACAACAACCGCCGAGCAACAAGCCCAAAGCATAATCTATTTGGATGATCCGGCAACCATTAAGGATAATCTTCTCAAAGCCGAACTCGCCCCCCAGGAACTTCTTGAAGGCAAACATCCTCGCTTACTTGACGAATGGCAAATCGCACCCCAACTTTGGGACACAATTCGTTTTGATGTAGACCATCGAAAAGGCAATGGACACTATATCCTTACCGGCTCATCAGTTCCTATTGAAGATGATGATGAAGAGAGCAAGAATATACGACACTCCGGAACCGGACGTTATGGTTGGGTAAAAATGCGTCCAATGGCTCTCTATGAATCCGGAGAATCCAATGGTGCCATCAGTTTGAAGAACCTCTTCAACACTCCGGAGAAGATATATGCCCAAAACAGCCTCTCGCGAGAAGATCTTGCATTTGTCCTCTGCCGTGGAGGATGGCCTGCCGCCATAGACCTAAAAGGAGACATCGCATTGGATCAGGCTTTCGACTACGTTGACTCCGTTGCAAAAAAGGATATGAACCGAGTGGTGGACAAAGTAAGACGTAACCCGGAGCGTGTGCGGCAGCTGATGCGCTCCTACGCCAGAAACATAGCCTCACAGGTCTCATACGAGACTATTTCCGCCGATATGCAGGCCAATGAACCAAAGGGACTGGACGCGGAGACGGTCTCCGCCTATATCGAAGCATTGCGGAAACTCTTTGTAATTGAGGAATCCAAGGCTTGGAATCCAAATCTCCGTTCCAAGACTGCCATACGCACAACCAACACACGGTACTACACAGATCCATCAATCGGAACCGCCGCATTAGGCATTGGTCCCGGAGATCTGCTATCGGATTTCAACACCTTTGGCCTCCACTTTGAGGGATTGGCCGTACGTGACCTAAGGACCTACGCATCCGGCCTTCTTGGGGATGTCTATCACTATCGCGATTCGGAAGGACTGGAGTGCGATGCCATAGTACATCTACGTGATGGCAGCTATGGCCTTATCGAAATCAAGATAGGTGGTGAGAGACTCATCAACGAAGGTGCGGAAACACTCATCAAACTCCAGAACAAGATTGACATTACGAAAATGAAAAGCCCCTCCTTCCTGATGGTTCTAATAGGCATTGGAGAGGTTGCATACCGACGCGAAGACGGGGTCTATGTGGTTCCAATAGGGTGCTTGAAGGACTAAAAAAGATTGACAGTGATAAAGCCTCCGACTCTCAGGTGTGCGAATCCGCTCGCACCTGGAGTGCCAACTCAATCACTGTCAAGCGGATGCGGTTCCAGGTGCGAGGAGGTTTTCACACCTGGAAGTCATAAACGCCAATAGAACGCCCTGTAGCGAAGCCTCCGACTCTCAGGTGCGCTAATCCGCTCGCACCTGGAACAACAAACCAATCCTTATCAAGCAGATGCGGTTCCAGGTGCGCGCATTCTCTGCCATATTATCTAAATTTTACGAGCATAAGCATCTGATTAGAATCCTCGGTCATTGAATCCGCAAGGCGTTTGGCATAGTCAGGGAGAAGGTCATATAGTTCTGGAAGAACACCATAACCCACACACTTGCAGCAGTAATCATAGTTCTGGGTTCGGGTAAGGGAATTAAATCTCAAGCCACCTTTCAAGAAATCTTTTATCCCGTATGCGCCCTTTTCACGCTCTGGAATCACGAAAACAGCATTGTCACTCTTGCGAAGCGCATAATACCGGATTTCACCGGCGTAATCAGGGTTGTTAGTCTCCGTACTGCAAAAGATATAGTCTTCAGTCTCGATGTTCGGGCAGATTACCGTCTGCTGATCGTTATGTGATTTCCAGATGAATTTCGGTGCAAGAGACAAATCACGGCCAAACCGCCAGACTGTGTCACACTGCGGAGCGGACAATAGCACCCCCTCTTTCGTGGACGTAAGAAAATCAGGGATAATGACTTCAGCATTATACGGCTGCCCAAATTTCAGATCATCCAATCCTTCTTCCTCAAACGTATCGAGATCGAAGAGTGTCAACACTTTTCCCGTCTCCTCCAGTTTATCCTCGCGCCAATTATAATAGCTGCTGTGATTATTATAGCATAAAACCTTGTCACCAAGAGCCTCAACAGACGCAAAGAAACTCAGGTCGGTACGATGCGATTCTCCTGAAATATAGTTACCCTCATAATCATAAGAGATGAACTTGGATGCCCAGCGGTCATAGACTATTATTCTTTGCTTTTCAGGTATCACACAGAAATAGAATGACTTCTGGTACTCTCCCGGGCCATTGCCCGCCTGGCCGATTCTTCGGATGAAGTTCCCGTCCAAGTCAAAAAGTCCTATCTTAGGGACATTGCTGTTAGCCTCACCCACAACAATATATTTGTTGGTTTCATCAATGAACAGCCTGCGACCAAATGAGGCGCCGGACAACGTGAAGCCTTCGTCCTCCCCGCCTAATTTCAAAAAACGAATATCGGCGATATCCTGCAGCTTGACCTCAAACTCAGGATAGTTTCCCGCACTGTCGATTACCGGAATAGTACTGTTCCGCGAGCAAGAAAAGACCATCAATATGGCCACAAGCGTAAATAGTCTAATGCTTTTCATTTTCACTAATTAAATTTTACAGGTCCGAACTCATATCATATGATAAAACAGAAGAACCAAGGAACCGCTGTCAAGAGCCTTCTCGACATCCTCACCGGCCTTCTGGAAGCCTGTGGAGACGATAAAGTCATACATATCCCTGTCCGACAGCACACTCACGAAAGAATCGGCATAGCTGCCTACGGGTTCCAGCATACAGTTCCGACCTCCATTTTCCGGATTTGAGACAAAACCGTTTGTGTTTGAGCCATAAAGGCAATAATTGCCACCGGCATCTTTTGTCGTGATGTCACAAAAAAGATAATCTCCGCAAACAATCGGCACAGAACCCAAATGCGTGAAGCTGTTTATTAGGGACACATCATTCTTGTCTTTGCGGGATGCTTTATTCTCGAAATCAATCCCGACTGTTTCAATGATCTCCCCATTGCCCCGATCCAGAACATAGTAGGCGTCGTTGCCGTAGGAGCAGAACAAGATCTTGTCTCCGTAAGTGGAGAAAAAACGACTATAGCCGAGGACATCCGAGCCTTCATTTTCGCCATAGCCAAGCATCTGTGTTTTGACATTCAATTCATTGTCTGTCACAAACAAGCGATATGGCGGTTGCTCTTTTGATAAATTTCCGCCTGCGGTGACAAACGCAAAAATAAGGTCGCCACTCGACAGAGCCTCAACGTCCCAGGCGACTATAGGCATCTCTTTGGATGCTTTATATTCCCCCGTCAACGAATCATAGACAAGCAACTTCTTGCCTAAATTGTCCAAAACGTAAAGGTTATCAGCGTCCACTGTGAAACTTTTTACCTCAAGATATTCACCAGGTCCTCTGCCCTGCCTGTCAAGGACGAAACGAAGCTTGCCGTCCATATCATAGGCCAGAATCTTCCGGGAGTTATAGTCAGCGATATATATCAATTCATTATAAAAAGAAACCTTATCCACAGAGCCCAGCAATGTGTTGTCACCCGCCTCCAATGGCAGAAAAGTGACCTCTTTGACATATTGAGGAATATCCGGCCGTATCTGCGACTCCCTGCATTCAATGGTTCTGTCAACCGCGCAGTCACTCTTCGTGTCTTTGCACGACACAGCCATCAACAGACTTAGTAATATTATTATTCCTTTTCTCATAAAGCGTATTGAAATATTACCGCAAGTGATAGATTATCAGGCACGGGTTGCCTTCTTCCGGCAAGGCGGTCAGTGACGAAACAAAATCGGGAACTATTTCACTTAATTTAGGGCTTATTTCTGACAGATTATATTTGTCCACAAAATCACCCGGACGGTACAAGCCTATGAGAGTGTCACCGGAGGAAGCGGCAACGATGCCCATAAGCGGCACTCCATCATAACTCTCACAGAATCCTTTTCTTAGAGGCCTGCCGACATTTGATTCCTTGTCAATCAGAAAATATACATCATTGTACGTGACGAGAAGCAGATGTTTTTCCGTCTCGAAAACGGAGACGAAACCTGGGAAATAACCGTCTTTTGACAATTCGCCGTAAGTGGTAGCGACAGAGAATATGTTGTGGTTCTCGATATACTTGTCGTCAACAAGCTTCTTTGACTGCCCCACGGACAGGAGAGGAATAACGGCATCCTGTTCATCAAGAGTATAGACAGTGTCATCGAACGGCTTAAGGATAACAACCCTTCCACTTCCTCCAATCGGATTCCGGCCTGTCGGCTCCGCGATGTTCTCCGAGGTCATAGGAAAGTCCACAAGCGTGGCAACGCTCTTTTCAGTCAATGACAATATGCGATATATATCATTGTTATTGTTATAGATACAGTTATTGACAAGCACGCGCCCTCCTCCCAAAGACACTGCGTCATTGATGAAACCCAAAGCCCGCTTAGGGAAAGACACCGCCGTGACGAAGCCACCATCCTGTTCATAAACCAGAACCTTGTCTTGGCTGCCATCGAATATCAAGACCCTGCCATCCTCATCAGTGGCAAAATTGTCTATCCGGAGATATTCAGATGCGGCACGGCCGTTCAAGCCTATTCTATTCAGAAACTTTCCATTCTGGTCAAACCTGGCTATCAAGTTGTTATAATTATCAAAGACAATATATGCCGAATCTGACTTCACGATCTTCTTGACACCCGTCAGGACACATTTGTCGGTCTGCTCAAGCGGCACGATCTCATAGTTGTCCACAACCGCCGGATATATGTCAGAAGTCTTCTCATACCCCTCGACAACAACACCCGATTTCTGATGGACCGGATTAGCACACCCGCCCAAAAGAACGGCAACACTCAAAGAAATAAAGGCAAACGCCGACACCAACACATTGGTGTCAATAACCGCATAATAACGCTTCATACCCTTATCCTCTTTGCGATCTTACGGTCTGAATCTCAGCATTGATCTCATCAAGAGTCATTTCCGAGTTGCCGTTTGCCTCTGAGATAGCCCTCATTTTTAGAATCGCTTCGCGGGCCTTGGCCGCTATAGCCTCCTTCGAGTCAGCTTGGATCTCAAACGGAATACTCCGGCTACGGACAACCGAACGCGCGAATATGTTGAATGCCGTGTTGGCGCTCATCCCAAAATCCTGACATAAATCGTCAAACTGCCTCTTTATGTCCGCATCCATCCTAATAGTAACCGCTGCCTGTCCCATATTTAATAGAGTTTGTACAAATATAGCATTTTGGTTGCACAATGCAACAAAAAATGCCACCAAAATACATTTAGCCTATTCTCATTATACCTCAAGGACGAACTGGGAAATTTATGATTTAATTCTCAACAAAATAATCTATCCGGACTATGCTTTGCTGCCGATCAGCATTCGTCGATATTCTAACCACTGCTGTCTGCGGGCCATATTTCCCTTCCGCATCGATTTGTACCAAGACCTTTCCCTTTTCCTTGTACTCATATATTCTCTTATCTGTCTGAGCTTTTGTACAATTACAAGTCGTAGTCACACTTAATATGCATAAAGGAGACAGCCCAGCATTTTCAAACTGTACACTTACAGTAATTTGATCTTTTGATTTTATATGCCCATAATCGATGATTCTCTTTCCCAAGAATATTAGTTCTGGATTATTTTGAGGAGACGAGACTGTTTCCTGACCAAAACAATAATTGCCTATAATGAGTAGAAACATCAGCAAATGTAACACTCTTCCTATTTTTATATTCGAAGCCAATGAATGATATCGCATAATATGCTTATATTTTGAAAGTCAATAGGATAAACTGCTCCGAATCCAGATCAAGGCGGCTGTAAGCATAATAGATGCCATTATATTCACCTATCACTTCAAAACCATCGCTAACAGGAATCCTCCCCACGAGGTCATAGCTTCCATCATAAATCTGAAGGATAGTACCGATAGAGTTGTCCAAACGGCAGGTTCTGAATATGTAGTCTCCGCAGCGCGCAAGCCTGTCATAGAAGCCATATTCCTTCATCATTCTCATACGATTGGACTCATATTCCTCAAAGGAGGATGTCGCTGGATAATCTCCGGAGATTCCGTCTTCCGGGAACCCGAAGGAACCAGTGATATCCCCGTCATAACCCATAATGAATATCCTCGGATCGGCGGCAAAAGTTACTATGATGCCGTTTTCGTCCGCACAAAAGTCGTATTTCGAGAACGCAGGAATATTCCTCTTCAAATAAACCGGAGGGTAATGACCGAACAAAACCTTGCTTGAGGCAATATCCTCAGGATTAAATCTTATGAATATGTACGAGTCGGTCCAAAATCCCTTGTTATGTCTTCTGTCGTAACCGTTGTAGCTGACGTGTTCGGTTATGACAGGCAATATCACTTCCGAATCAACTGACTGCATCCTGCCACAGACAAAATTGTACTCATACATCTCCGGCACCTCCGGGTCTGGATTGTTGTAGAGATCAGCCCAACTTTTATCACCAAAATTCGGATTCAGCGCGGTAAACCAAGCCTTGTCCAAAGTAAACAATTTTTTATAATCCTTTGAAAACCTGTGGATAAAGCAATTCGAGTCTTCCATAACAAAGTCTCCAGTCGTCTTGTCGAAAGTAGAGATGAAGGATGCAGACAGAACTTCATCAGGACCCTTCCCTTGACGGATGTGCTCCCCAACAAAATGTCCGTCAAGGTCATATTCCTTAACCCCAACCGCATATTCATCAACAAAGCATAGGAGGCTGTCTTTTATGTGCCATTGGCCGGAAAGGGAGGTGTATCTCGCATCTATCCTCAGGGTGTCAAAGGCTAAGGTGTTAATAGTGATGCTTTTTGACCCGAATGTATTCACGCCATCATAGGGACCGCCCTTCTGGCGGCAAGACGGCACCGCACACAGGACAGCAAGCGTGGCAAACAGGAATATTCTTCTGACTGTCATAGTCTTATCGCTGTAAAAAAGCATCTGCATAGTCTTTTTTGAATATCGCCCTATACATTTCCCGGGCCTGTGCCGTCCGCGCCGTCAGCCTTGTTTTTTCCGCCGCGGCTTTGACCTCTCCGCCGCATATTGAGACAATCTCCCTTTCCTGTCTGGTGGCAGTCTGGCCGCAAAGACCGTCCCAAGTCGTTCCGGTGTCTTTCAGGAAACGCCCTAAATCAATCTCTTCAGATATAACACGCTTCCAAAAGTTGAAATTGCGGGATTCATTGTAGCATCTGATCGAATATGCGGGGGCAGCGATGCCATTTTTGTCGTCTGATTTCACCTTCACAGGTTCTGAAAACATCATCGTAAAACTTGTCTTTATGCTGTTCTTGAATGGATTACGGCAAGGGTTCCATTCCGCACAATAAAGATCTGATGTCGTAACTTCGGATATTTTCCAGGACAGTTCCTGCCTTATGCTCTCGGTGTAGATCCATCCATCCTTCTCGCCATATGTTATCGTGTACGTGTACGGCGTGGCAAGCGACATCGTCGAGAAATTTCTGACATATCTTGTGAACCTGTCATCCATATTCTTCACAACAATCTTTTGGATACGCCCGTTATAATCAATAAACAACTGTCCCGAACAAAGGATTCTCTCCTTGGCGGAGATGACCTTAGAGTTTGAGCTGAAATCAATGACTCTGACATTCTTACCGTTCACATTGGCTGTACCGGAGTTCTTGTAACTATAGCTTCCCACCATCTTGGGATTCAAAGGAGAGAATATCTCAACAGACCTCTTCCGATCCAAAGCTGAGACATCAAACGAGTTGGCATAGTTTATTTTGAGAGCATCCACATCGTCCAACTTGTCTTTTGAGAGCACCCGCAAGACCGGATTGATCTCATTCCTGTCCGCATAAAGGTTCTCGCTTA
The DNA here is from genome assembly GCA_963604455.1 of Lachnospiraceae bacterium. GTDB lineage: Bacteria > Bacteroidota > Bacteroidia > Bacteroidales > UBA932 > Cryptobacteroides. The sequence continues at coordinate 8,014 of CAVCRL010000050.1, forward strand.
CGAATGTGTCGCAGACATACAATCTTCCCATCGCGTTCTTGTCTTCCCAGTAGAGTTTAGTGCTTGTCTTCTGGTTGAAATCCAGAGAGGCGGACACGCCGACAGCGCATTGCACCTCCCTGAATCGACCATTGCTCTCTATTGTTCTTACTATCAGAAACGAGGCATAATAGTCAGCATAATTCCTTGAGAAATCACGGCCGGCTTCTTTTACAATGGATCTGGTACTGCGTTCTCCGCGAACCACTGCTGCCTTCAAAGTATCATTCGATTCAATGAAACCGGCAGCGAAAGAGAAACAGTCCACCAATGACAAGACTATCAAAAGAACCAAATGCCTCATAATAACATAGTAAGTGAATAAAGATAATAATATTCCTAACAATTACCGGAATATTCAGAACAATTTATTGGTTTATTGGATTTTACACAAGCTGCTCTCAGAGAAATAGCATTCCCACCATAGCAACCATTATTCTTGCATCTGCAACGGTTAACTGAATCAAAGTCACCTGTAGGATCAGGAATGGTGACATCTACTGGATTTTTAGTTCCAGCATAAGTTTTAAAGACAAATAATCCTGAAACGACAACCACTGCGCTGAAAAACAAAAAAATTCTTTTCATTTGTTTTTAAATTTGATTAGACATATCACCACCTCTTATTGTGTGGTTTCCAACTGCAAAGTTCGGTAGAATGGTTGATTATACAATGAAAAATAGTTTTACTTTTCAAAAATATAAATCACTCATTATTAATTTAGTACAAATAAATTAAGATTCAATTTTTCACTTTACTACAGTTAATTTATTGATTATAAGCACAATAAACTAAAGTTAGCATTCATCCTCAATTCACAAAGGGTTAATAATCAATAAATTATCACTATAAAGATCTTAATTCTGAGAAAATGAGCCTTCTCCCACTATCCAATCTTGCTATTCTTATATTTCTTTAAGGTTGGACCGCTTTGTATAAACCGCACTTAAGTTGTTGCTCTTGGCGATAAGATTTCAATCTTTTGAACCTGATGTCCCGGCCTTGTCGGTACACCAGAAGCGTGTATCCTGGACCAATGGAATGTTCGAGTGATTTGGTACACAGAAAACCCTCCGCAGTACATTTTCTGTCCTGTAATTGGAGACAGAGCTTCTACGTATGAGAAACTATGCGCACCTAAAACACCATCGTCCTGCTAACCAACGACTTGGCATCCTAGGTACGAGCATATTCACACACCTGGGAGTCGGCGGGGGCGGTACAGAGCGTTCTATTGGGGCTCCGTATTTCAAGGTGCGAGAAATCAAGCGCACCTAAAACACCATCGTCTTGCTAACCAACGACTTGACATTCCAGGTGCGAGCATATTCACACACCTGGAAGTCGGCGGAGGCGGTACAGAGCTTCTATTGGGGGCGGAGCGAAACGGAAGAAGGTTGTCAATATACATTGTATCAAAAAAAATCCGTGGACGTGGTTGCGCATCCACGGAAGGATATCAATGTCTTGTCGCAGGGAGACGAAACCCTGAAACATATTTTAGAAGGCAAAACCTACACCTACGTAGAAGGTGTTTCTGTGGACTTTAAGGTTATCGCTCCAGTCTGTGTGGTCCTTGCTGTTGTCCTTGACACACTTTGTCAGGCCGAGATCGTAGCCGGCGCGGATCATCACTGCGTCAACTATGACTGCCGACAGGCCGAAACCCCACTGAGCGTCAACTCCCTTAAGGCCAGGATAGGTAAGTCCCTTGCTGAACATATTACCACCTATTCCAAGATTGAAGCGAGGGCCCGTGAAAGCGGAGAAGCTGAAATTCGAATCAAACGGGATGGTGTATTTGAGGTTCACAGGGATGTGGATATAATTGGCGCGATATGCCTTTGACTCTGATGTGAAAGCCATTGTGCGATCCTTGCCATAGTGCATAAAGTAAAGACCCGGCTCTACCGTGAGGCCATCGATTGTGGAAAACGCATAGTCGTAGTTAACGCCGAAGTAGAATCCTGGCACGCTGCCGTCCATCACTTTACTGGCATCAGATCCGGAAAGGCGGAATGAGGTGAATCCGCCGCCGGCCGTCCATTTCTGGGCAGAGGCGTTGGTTCCGAGAAGCAGCATTGAGGCTGCAAGCACGATTGTAAAAAACTTTTTCATATTCGTAATGCTTTACTGTTTTCAATCCGAAAGTCAAAGATACGGTATTTTCTCCATTTATGAAAAAACTGGGGCTTTGACTCTTCAGTGTCGCTTCGACAGGCTCAGCGACCGAATGTATTAGGGTCGCTGAGCCTGCCGAAGCGATATTGCCATCAAAATGCCGAAACGCCCATATTACTGAATCTCCGGAAGTCCGAGGTCCTTGAAGGTGCGAGGAGCCGGGGTCTTAGGAAGCGGCTTGCGGTCCTTGATCTGCTGGAGAGCGGTCTCTATGGCCTTGTTAAGCTGCTGATCCTCACCGGCATATTCCTTGATCGGATCATTGTCCAGCAGGATGTCAGGATCGACTCCGTGGTTCTCGACGATCCACTGTCCCGTCGCCGCGTCGTAGTTGGTGAAGAACGGCACACGCACATCGGTTCCGTCCATATAAGGCAGCGAGCCGCTGATGCCCACGATACCGCCCCAAGTTCTAGTTCCGATCACGGTTCCGAGGTTGTTGGCCTTGAAGCTCCACGGGAAGAGGTCGCCGTCCGATGCTGAATATTTATTGATCAGCAGCACCTTAGGGCCTGTGTGAGTTCCTTCCGGAATGGTTCCGTTCTGGTTGGAGTTCCTGTACATCGTCATCCTATAAACCTTGCGGAGAAGCCTCTCGATGACCATCGGGGAGATGTTTCCGCCACCATTGGCGCGGTCGTCGATGATGAGAGCCTCCTTGTCAAGCTGAGGATAGTACCAGCGGGCGAACTCGTTCAGTCCCTCAGGTCCCATATCAGGGATATAAATGTAGCCTACCTTGCCTCCGGATTTCTCCTCAACAGTGCGGATGTTCTTCATCACCCACTTGTAGCGTTCAAGAGGATATTCATCGGCGATAGGTTTGACTACGACCTTGCGACCGCCCTCGGCAGCTGACTTGTTGACTGTCAGCTCAACGAGTTTATCAGCCTTGCCGACAAGGAGTCTGTAGATGTTGTCAACATCCTTAAGAGACTGTCCGTCAATGGCTGTAATGAAGTCGCCTTCGGAGATATTCATTCCAGGTTCGGTCAACGGAGAACGGAGTTCGTTCCTATAGACATCGCCGGAGTAGATGTGGTTGATCTTGAAGTAGCCGCTTTTGTCCTTGCTCATCTTGGCTCCGAGAAGGCCCATCGGGATGCGCTCAGGCTTAGGATAATCACCCGGATTGACGTAGGCGTGGCCGCTGGCGACCTCGCCGATCATTCCGCCGATCACATAATTGAGATCAAGACGGGTCTTGACATAAGGCAGAAGGGCAGCGTACTTTTCCTTGACGGCTTTCCAGTCGCGTCCGTGCATATTCTCAAGATAGTAGCCGTCGCGGAACGCTCTCCAGACCTCGTCGAAGATCTGTGGCCACTCCTGGGCGTAATCCACTGTCGTGTACATATTGTCAAGGTCAATGGCCTCGCCTCCGCCAACTTTCGCGGACGGGAAGCTGACGGCTGTCCATTTGCCCTTGGCAGTCGAAAGTGCTTTCTTATCTCCCGGACGGTAGATGACCATTCCTTCAGAACACTGCTCGGACTTACCGGTCTCGAAATCAAGCACCTGAGTACCACGACCATCCCTGTACCACAGTTTCTTGCCGTCGCAGAAATATGATCGTGAACCTCCTACAGGAAGTTTTATGGTTCTGTCAACCAGGCCGTCGATGTCAATCTTAACGTCCACCGTCTTCTTGCCGGAATCTTTGGAAGCCTTGGCATCCTTAGCAGTCTTTTTGTCCTTAGAGGTTTCCGCTGGAGCTGCTTCATCCTTCTTATCTTCAGGAATATTCACAGACTCGCTGTCTGTCGGGAGCAGTGGCGAAGGTGTTCCAGCCGCAAGCATCGTCATATAAACTCCGCTCCTGTCGGTGTAGGCATAGTTCCACTCAATCCAACTATAGATCGGACGGAAATCCCGGTCAGATGTGAATATCAAGTATTTACCATCGGTAGAGAAGGTCGGTGAGCTGGAGTCGTACCATTTCTCCGTGACAGGATATTCCTTTGCTGAAGCAAGATTATATACATAGACCACGCTCATTTTGTTCGGGGCAGGACGGCTGTAGGTAAGCCACTTGCTGTCAGGGGAATATTCCACATCCCTTATTTCCTGTTCAGGGCATTGAAGAACAGTCCGCGCTGTCTTGGCGAACGGATCCACCTCAACGATGCGGTTCTTGCGGTCAGTGTAAAGGATGTGCTTGCTGTCCGGGCTCCACTGAAGATCACGGATGTAGGTGTCGTTGTCCTTGGTGATCTGGACCGGCTCGCCACCGGTGGCGACATCGTAGAGGTAAACCTCGGTCTCCCCTGTCCCGTCACCGATGAAGGCGATGTACTTTCCGTCAGGACTCCAGTCAGCACTGCGCTCGTTCGAGCCCGGGGTCTTGGTGATGTTCCTCGTGATTCCCTTTCCGACAGGCACATCGAAGACCTCTCCGCGGGCTGTAACGGCCATTCTCTTGCCATCTGGGGAAAGGCTGAATGAAGAGCGGCCTTTCTTGCCGACATTCATCCTTTCGGCGCGGGCATAGACAAGGTCGGAGCCGAGGGTGATATGGATTTGTTCGGTAGCCTTTGTGGCCGGATCCAGCTTATAGAGGTAGCCACCTTTCTCGAACACAACGAGTTTGCCGTTCGTGCTCGGGAACTTGACATCGTAGTCATCGAACGAGGTGACCTTTGTCGTGGTTTTGGTCTTCGTGTTGTAAACGAAAAGGTTCATCGTCATATCACGATCAGAGGCGAAATAAATCTCGTCACCTACCCACATCGGGAATATGTCCTGTGCCGGATTGTCGGTGATCTTCTCGACCTTCTTGCCGTCATAGACCCAGATCTCGTCGGCCATTCCGCCACGGTAATATTTCCAGGTTCGGAACTCTCTCATCACACGGTTGTAGGCAAGTTTCTTTCCGTCAGGAGAATACGAGCAGAAACCTCCTTCCGGAAGCGGAATCTCCTTCGGCATCCCGCCGTTCACGGATACCGTCCAGAGCTTGCCGGAGAAACCGTCGCCCGTGCGGTTTCTGAATATGATGTTCTTTCCGTCAGGGGTCCATCCCATCACGATGTTGTTAGGGCCCATTCTGTCACCAAGGTCGTCACGTCCGTTGGTGGCCGTGTAGGTCAGACGTACAGGCTCGCCGCCTTTCGCTGGAATGATGTAAACCTCACGGTTGCCGTCATATTCCCCGGTGAAGGCGATCGTATTGCCGTCTGGTGAGTAGTGGGCGAACATCTCGTAGCCGATGTGGGAGGTCAGGCGGCGCGCCTCGCCACCGGTCAGCGGGGCCGTGAACAGGTCGCCGGCATAAGAGAACACGACTTCCGTCCCGTTCGTCGCCGGGAACCTCAGAAGCCTCGCCTCGTCGGTCACTTCGGCAGGCCCAGCGACCGCCGAAAGCGTCATTCCTCCAAGAAGGAGGGTCAAAAACATTCTTTTCATAACTATTGTAAATTATTGAATATCAACCATCCGACTTAAACCAAAATCCAATTTCGAAAATCCACGCCAAGATAACAAAAATTATGCTGCCAAAATTATTTTAGCAGCATAATTTTAATAGAATAAATTCAGTTCGTACCCCAGAAAGCCCTCTCGTGTACCAAAGACCTCATTCTGATTGTTTGGTACACCAGAAGGCAGTTATATGTACCAAAGACAGTATTTCGAGCTCTTGGTACCGCAGAGAGGTCTCTCGTGTACCAATTCCTTTCGACATTCACATAACCGATACCCTTAGGGCAGAAAAATAAAACGACGGATTTTGGTAACGTGCAAAATCCGTCGTTTTCTTTTTTTTCTGCCCTTCTGTCAGCAGCTGTTTTTGCATTTTGGCTTATCGGCGCTTCGACAAGCTCAGCGACCGACAGAAAAGCATTCAATCATCGGGACAGTCTATTATTCTGTCAGTCCACGGGCACGAAGAAGGGCACCCGGGTCCGGCTGCGCGCCACGGAAGGAAAGGTAGAGGGTCATCGGCTCCTCGCTGCCACCCTTCTCAAGGAAGGTCTGACGGAACTTCATCGCAACCTCAGGATTGTATATTCCCTGCTGCTGGAAGTACTCGAAAGCGTCCTTGTCCAGAACCTCGGCCCAGAGATAGCTATAGTAGCCGGCGCTGTAGCCGCTGTTGAAGATGTGGTTGAAATAGGTCGTGCGGTAGCGAGGGATGATCTCGTCGATGAGCCCCATTTCCTTGCAGACCTTCTTCTCGAAATCAGCCACATTGGCGGCCTGGTCACCCTCGGAAAGCTTCGCGAGATCCTCCTCGGTGAGCTCGTGCCACTTCATATCCAGAATGGACGCGGCGCAAAGTTCTGAGGTCATAAAGCCCTGGTTGAACTTCCTGGCATTGTTGATCTTGGCCACGAGGGAGTCAGGAATTACCTCACCAGTCCCGTAATGCTTGGCATATTCAGCAAGAATCTCCGGCTGGAAGGCCCAGTTCTCGTTGAACTGAGAGAATGTCTCCACGAAGTCACGGGCGACATTGGTTCCGCTGACGGAAGGATAGTGGCACTTGGTGAGAAGTCCGTGGAGGGCGTGGCCGAACTCGTGGAACACCGTCTCGACCTCATCAATAGTGAAGAGGGCAGGAAGTGTCTCGGTCGGAGCGGTCATATTTCCGACATTGATGATGATCGGACGAACGTCATCACCCTCAGCGTCAACATATTGCTCACGGAAATTCGTCATCCACGCACCGCCTCTCTTCGAAGCGCGAGGGAAATAGTCAGTCGTGAATATTCCAAGAAGGCTACCGTCCGCGTCTGTGACCTTGAAGGCCTCGACGGCAGGATTGTAGAGCGGCACGTCCTTAAGCGGCTCGACATTGATGCCATAGAGTTTGTGGGCGGCGAAGAATATTCCGTCGCGGACATTCTCCATCCGGAAATATGGCTTCGTCAGATTCTCGTCCAATGAATATTTGCGCTGACGCACCTTCTCTGCATAGTAGAACCAGTCCCAAGACTCGATCTTGGAGCCTGCGGCAATCTTACCGGCCTGGATATCCTCGTCCATAACCTTCTGCATATCAGCGATCTCCTCCCTGGCCTTGCTTACGGCCGGGCCGATGATCTTGTCAAGGAAAGCGTCCACGGTCTGCGGATCGTGGGCCATCTTGTTGTCAAGCTGGTAGGCGGCGAAGTTGTCGAACCCGAGCAGCTTGGCCCTCTCGGCGCGGAGTTTCAGGATCTCAAGGCAGAGAGCCTTGTTGTCATATTCATTGCCATTGTTTCCTCTTGAGGAATATGCCCTGAACATCTCCTCGCGGCGGCTTCTGTCCTCGCAGGAGGTCATCTCGGAGGTGTAGGATGAGACCGGAACGCCGAATTTCTCCTTGAACGCGTTGTTCTCCGCAAGCAGGTTCGTGCCGAATTTCTGCTGGGCGGCGGCGATCTTCTGGTTGATCTCCTTCA
>CAVCRL010000051.1:0-15371 GCA_963604455.1 Lachnospiraceae bacterium
TTGATTTCTGCGACGGACTGGCCGCAAGGCTTCTGAAGGCATATTCGGAAATAGGAAAGGAACTGGATTCGCTGGCGGATGATGTCAGCTTCGGAGTGCTTCCGGCCGTGATGCTTTACCAGATCAGCGGGACGGACATTCTGATCCTGAAATATTTACCGCTTGTCCTCGCCGCTTTCTCGGCGTTGAGGCTTGCCAAGTTCAACCTTGACGAGCGTCAGCACGACAGCTTCATCGGGCTTCCGACCCCGGCGGCGGCTATGATCTGCGGATCCCTTGCTACCCTTGTGACCGTGCGGTCGGACTGCTTTCTGGCGCATTGGTGCCAGGGCCCGGTTTTCATCCCGGTTCTGACACTGGTTCTGTGCTACCTTCTGATCTGCGAGATTCCGATGTTCTCGATGAAGTTCGGTGGCGGAAAGAAAGCCTCGAAACTGGAGGTGGCGAAGCGAATCGCCTTTCTGGTCATCGTTGGACTGGCGGTCATCATCGCGCTTGTCGAACGTTCCCACTGGTCGTTCATATTCTTGACCAGTTTCTTGGGTTACATACTTATCAATCTGGCGATGAGCGACTTGGGCGCCAAAAAATAGCGGATGCGAAAACACGTTATACTTTATGTCCACGGAATGGGCGGGGGCGGTGACAGCCGCATCCCGTCCATTTTGAAGGATAATCTGGGATCTGATTTCGAGGTCATCATCAGGACTTACGATTTTGATCCGGAAATCGCTCACGGCCAGCTGGACGCCTGGGCGGAGGAGGTCCGGCCGGATCTCGTGATAGGGGAGAGTATGGGTGCCACGCACGCCATCGCGCTGAGGGGTTACCCGCATCTTTTCGTTTCCCCGTCGCTGAACGCTCCGCGATATTTCATTGCCTTGGCTTGGCTGACTTTGATTCCTGGCGTCACGGCTCTGTTCGACAGGATTTACAGACCAAAACCGGGCGATCGCCAGAAACTGCATTTCACCTACAAGTCTTTGAAAAAATGGAGACGGGTTCTCGATGACGCTTTGCAGAATACCCCACGCAATGGCGGCAAGGACTATTTTTATGCCTTTTTCGGCACCCGCGACCATTACCGCCGCAGCGGCATCGTCTCCATCCGCACCTGGAAAAAATATTTCGGCGACGGCACCTGGACCATCTACGACGGCACCCACTTTATGGAGTATGAATATATTCTCTCGCTCCTCATCCCTAAAATTTATGAGGTTTTAGGGATAGATCCTTCGGGTGCATAAAGGCTTGTTCTGCCCCCGAAACTTGTTTTGGCGGGCCTTACGGGTGCAAAATACGGTCTTTTACACCCGCAGAGTTTTTCTGGAGGTAGGACCGTATAACTTTTGTGATGTTGGCTGATGCTGTGCTGGGGTTCAGTGCCACTGAAAGTGTCATTCCCTCCGGGGTGATTTGGAGAACATCATCGAATCCGGCATCCAGAAGTCGCTGCCGGTCTAAGACCTGACCGGCCACCAGAACTACTTTGGGACGATTTTCCAGACCGGAATGCGCCCTGACATATTCAAGAACCCCGACAGGGACTTTGCCACGTAGTGTCTGCGCGTCAGCCCTGCCTTCGCCGGTGATGACAAGGTCGCAGGATTCCAGTTTGTTGTCCAGCCCGGAGATGTCCAGAACCCGCCGGATCCCTTGATCCATCGTCGCACCAAGCACTCCGCCAAGCGCCCCGCCGATTCCTCCGGCCGCTCCTGCCCCAGGAATATTCAGGACATCTTTTCCGGAAAATTTTGAATAGACTCCGCAAAGCATTGTAAGCCAGGCATCCAATGATTCGACCATTTCGGAATCCGCTCCTTTCTGCGGCGCGAACATCCTTGCCGCCCCTCCGGGGCCGCAGAATGGTACGGAAACATCGTAGAAGCCGGTTATCTTGCAGGAATCCAGCAATTTGTTACGCCCCGAGATGTCTATTCCGTGAATGTCTTTTAGAATGACATTTGGGATATTCCTTGAAACGGACTCTTCTCTTGGAACGGTTCGATGGATATTTCCGGAAGCTAATGGGTCGTCATTATCCGGCAGAAATCTGTAGCCCAACGCTTGCAGCATTCCGGTCCCGCCATCGCAGGTGGCGCTGCCGCCAAGCCCCAGCCAAATCTCCTCGCAGCCATATTCAAGAGCGTCCGAGATCAATTCGCCTGTGCCGTAGGAGGTGGCCAGAAGGGGATTGAGTTCATCCTTGCGAAGGAGGCCAAGTCCGCTTGCCGCCGCCGTTTCGATGATGGCGGTCCTTCCGATGATCCCGTATCTTGCCTTGATGGAACGCCTGAGCGGATCGTGGCAGGAAACCGTCCTGAATGATCCGCCCAGACTCTCCGTCAGAATTGTCGAAAATCCTTCACCGCCATCAGAAACCGGAATGACTTCGGCCTCGCTATCGGCTAATGCTTTAAGAGCCGCCTTCCCGGCCTCGGCCGAGGTCAGGCATCCCTTGAAAGAATCTATGGCGATGATCGCTTTCATAAAACCTTTGGATTACTTGGCTGAACTTTTGGAAATTGATAGTCAGGCAGTTCTCCCTGGATATTCCTTTAGTCCGGCCTCCAGCGCGTCGAACGCCTTCTCCAGTTCAGGAATCCCAAGGACGTAGGCCAACCTGATCTGGTCGGCTCCGAATCCAGGAGTCTTATAGAAGGATTTTGCTGGGGTCACCATAGTGGTCTGCCCGTTGAGTCTGAAATCCGTCAGCATCCATTTCGCAAACTTCTCGGCATCGTCCACCGGAATGCGGGCGATGGTATAGAACGCCCCCATCGGGGTTGGGGAATATACCCCCTTCATCGAGTTGAGCCTGGAAATCGCATAGTCACGTCTGGCGACATATTCATTCCTCACTTCCGTGAAATAGGATTGCGGGGTGTCGAGCGCTCCGATCGAGGCGAGCTGGCCGTAAACCGGCGGGCAGAGGCGGGACTGGGCATATTTCATCGCCGCTTCCATCACCTCCTTGTTATGTGAGACGATGCAGCCAATGCGGCAGCCGCATAGATTGTAACGCTTTGAGACTGAATCAACGAGGATGACATTGTCAGTGAGACCGGGTATATTCATCGCCGAGAAATGAGGCTCGTCGGTGTAGCAGAACTCGCGATAGACCTCGTCTGAAATTAGGAAAAGGTTGTGCTTTCTGGCCACCTCGCCGAGCGCGAGCATATCCTCTTTCGAGTACAATGTTCCGGTCGGGTTGCCGGGGTTGCTGATGAGGATGGCTTTCGTGCGAGGTGTCACGAGTTTCTCGAAATCTTCAATCGGAGGCACCTTGAAGCCGCTTTCGATGTCGGTGTGGACCGCTTTGAGAATGATCCCGCTTTCAAAGCAGAACGTGTTGTAGTTCGTGTAGAAAGGTTCGATCACGATGAGCTCGTCGCCCTCGTCGCAGGCTATCTGAAGCGCGAGGTTGACCGCCTCGCTTCCGGCCACGGTGACGATGATCTCGGGGACGGAGACCTCGATGCCGATGCCTCGGTAGTATTTCTCAGCCAGCCCCTTGCGCAGTTCCGGCAGGCCCGCCGAATTGGTGTAGGAAACGTGGTCGAGAGTGTTTTTGCGCACAGCCTTAAGGGCGCATTCGGGGGATTTGATGTCAGGTGCGCCGACATTGAGGTGATAGACTTTGACGCCGTCGTTTTGGGCCGCGTCGGCGAACGGCACAAGCTTTCTGATAGCGGAAGCCGGCATCAGGCTCGATTTTTTTGATACTTTAACCATCTTGTCAAGGAGTTTTATACACAACCAAGTAATCCTTAAAAGATTACTTGATAATCTTTGCTTGTCTTTTCGGTCTATATTTCTTTTCTCATCAGTTATGTGCCACCGGCACACTCCTTCTTCCAAAAGAAATCTATCCTCGAAAATACTGCCAAATCTTTATCAACTTATTTTTTAAGGCTTACTATCTTCAAAGATAGTGAAGATTTTTTTACCTTTGTAGTCTGAATCAGTTTTAATTTGTCTGAAAGGTTTTTAAAGGTGATGAATCTTTAGACGGACGGATCAAGACAAAGGTTCGGATTTGTACGAATTTAAGAGTGATCCGGGCGGCAATGTTGCCTGGAAGGTATTTGATAACAGTGAAGAGATTTTTTGCGGTAATATTGTTGGCTCTATCCGTCATTGCGGCTTCCAGCTGTTCAAGGCGGGTTGAAAATGGCTATAGGACAATAGCCTACGTCAATTCCCTCCTTACGGATTCCCTTCCGGAGTTGCGGACATTGGCTGAAAGCAACGGCAAATCCTCAGGGGCGATTGTTCTGGTCGGCGATCCGTCGGGGTGCCTTCGTCTCAGCGAAAGGATGATGCTCTGCGACGATTTTGACAATATTGACGCGCGGAAAGTCAGCGATGGACTGCCGGACTTTGCGGGAGAGACGATCGTCTCAATACTGAACTTCGCCGACACTGCCTATATGAACCGGCCTGCCACGAAAGACGGACAGACTGCCTTGCGGGAGCTGACGGTAAACGGCGCGCTCGCCGCTCTCCAAATCCCTTCCCGCTGCAAGATCCTCATCATCTGCTGCCCGATTCTTTCTGAATATGGCGGGAGCGATGTCTGCGATCTCTTCGAAAGGATAGGCTGCAATGTCCCGGTAATATGTTCATCTGACACAACGTTCTCATTCACTGAGGCTTGCTTCCGTAAGATGAGGGAAATGGACGCTTTCACGCACAACATTGCATACCCTGTCGCAAGGCTTTATATGGCGGTGCGTGATTCCTTGGATTCCAAGGTGTCCGTCCTTCCGTTCGTTGACAGTCTTGTCCCGGCTTCGTACCCAGACACAGTCGGGGTTCTTGCTCCAAACACTTATTATTCCTATGTCGTACAAAATCAGCATTAGTCCGGAGGAAATAGAACAGCTGGAGCCTTCGAGCTTTCCAGGTAAGATTAAGGTCATTGACAACCAAGGCTTTGAGTTTCTCAAGGCCATCAGTTATCTGAGGCGGCAGAAGGTTATCGGTTTCGACACGGAGTCCCGGCCTTGTTTCTCGGCGAACCAGCCGCACTACGGGGTCTCTCTGTTGCAGCTTTCCGGCAAGGAGAGGGCTTTCCTGTTCAGGGTGAAGCTTATGGGCGGAATCCCTAAGTCCCTTCGCAAGATACTGGGTAACAAAGAGATAATCAAGGTGGGAGCAGCGGTTACTGATGATGTCCGCGGATTGAAGAAGCATCACGATTTCGAGCCGAAATCCTTCGTCGATCTCCAGAAGATGGTTTGGGAATATGGCATCAAAGACAAGAGTGTCAAGAAGATGGCCGCGATAATCCTTGGGGTGAGGATCTCCAAGACCCAGCAGCTTTCCAATTGGGAGGCGGATGTCCTTTCGGATTCGCAGCAGGCTTACGCCGCGACTGACGCCTGGATATGCCGTGAGATGTACTACAAGCTGTTGGCTTCGGAGAAGAATCCGTTGACTCCAGAGCAGATGCTTCCAAACCCTCCAAAACACACTGAAAATGACAAAGATAATATTAAAGAAAGGTAGAGAGGACTCTCTTTTGAGATTCCATCCGTGGGTATTTTCGGGTGCCATTGCCCAGATCGTGGGTGAGCCGGCTGAAGGTGACATCGTCGGTGTGTTCTCTCAGGGCGGGGATTTTCTGGCTTACGGGCACTATCAGATAGGATCTATCGCCGTCCGTGTGCTGAGTTTCGCCGGCGAGGATGTCCTTTCGCCAGACTTTTGGAAGAATATGATAGCCCGGGCGCTCCGGGTACGTGTCGCCGCGGGACTGGCTTGTTCGGTTTCTCCGGCCGCCGGGGCTGCATCTATTGCCGTTCCAACATCTTCTGTCGCCGGGCCTGTCTCTCCGGCAGCTGAGCCACTTTCTTCTGCCGCTGAGTCTGTCGAAGCGACTGACCTTGTCGAAAGACCCGCTCTTACCAACTGTTACCGCCTTATCCACGGAGAAGGCGACGGTCTCCCCGGCTTGATCATAGACTATTACGATGGCGTCTGTGTTATGCAGGCCCACTCTGTAGGAATGTTCCGTGCGAAAGGCGCGATCTGCGAGGCCCTGAAATCCGTCTATGGCCCGTCCTTGAAGGCAGTCTATGACAAGAGTTCCGGCACTGCCCCGTTCAAGGCCGGTCTCGACCTCGTTGACGGCTACCTTTACCGCTCCGACAGCTTCTCTGATGACGAGCAGATCGTCCTTGAGAACGGCCACAAATTCTTCGTCAACTGGACTGAGGGTCAGAAAACCGGTTTCTTCCTCGACCAAAGGGAGAACCGGGCCCTTGTCGGGAAATATTCCCGGGGCCGTAACGTCCTGAACCTTTTCTGCTACACCGGTGGATTCTCTGTCTATGCTCTCGGTGCCGGCGCCGTGCACGTTGATTCCGTTGACAGTTCCCGCAAGGCCATCGATATGGTGGAAAGGAATATGTCCCTGAACGGTTTCGAGCCATCCCGGCACACAGGCTATTGCGCCGATGCCATTGAGTTCCTACGCAACGTCCCCGAGGATAAGTACGATCTGATGATCGTTGATCCTCCGGCATTCGCCAAGCACAGAGGCGCTTTGAACAACGCCCTCCGTGCCTACCAGCGTCTGAACGCCGCCGCGATCTCCAAGGTCGCTCCCGGAGGCCTGGTCTTTACGTTCAGCTGCTCGCAAGTCGTTGACAAGGAGGCCTTTGCACTCGCTGTGTTCTCCGCCGCCGCCCAGACCGGCCGCAGCGTCCGCATTCTCGACCGTCTGAACCAGCCCGCCGACCACGCCGTCAACATCTACCACCCGGAAGGCGAATACCTCAAGGGACTTCTTCTCTACGTGGAATAGCATCATTTTTGTGTAATGAACATATCATAACGTATTTTTACGTATATTTGTAACGTTTAAATCATTGCACTATGAAGAAATTTGTAATAAAACTCCTGCTTCTTGCGGCTGTGGGTCTTTGGGGAACCGAAATGTATGCCCAAAAGATGTCTATCAACTGCACCAACAACACAGGTTCGGATCTTGATGTGACAGTGGTTCTGAAATCTCCTGAAGGGAAAAGCACTTCCTTCAGTGGTAACAAGCTGGAAACCAAATTATTCAACTGTGAACTGAAGGAGGTAGGGGAATATTCATTGACAGTAATATTCAAAGAGAACGGCGGCCGGAAGCCGATCATCCCTTTCGGCACCTGCAAATTCTCCGTGACCGGTGCGGAATCCTCCGTCAAAGCGGACGCATCCTGCACCCTTGCGGATATGGTAATCCCTTGCGAATCTTTGAATATGTCCGCTCAGACCTCAGCCGAGTCAAGAGCCGAGTCTTCTATGACTGAATATTCCAACCGCCGTCAAGGCACTCTTATCGTCCGCAAATTCTACCCACAATCCAATCCGGACAACATCAAGTCAGACGATAACATTACCGAGCAAACCTCCGCCTGGAACATCTCCGTCATCAGCATCGCTGAATGACGTGGCACTTACATCCTTGATAATCAGATTATTAAATAAACTCCTGGTGCTGAATCCTGCACCAGGAGTTTGCTTTTTCTCTTGATTATCAACCTGTTGCTTGCCAAGCTATCAAGACACAGCTTAGCCCTCGGTTGGTACTTTGCTGAAAGTATATTACACTTTAGACGCTATGTGTCTTCTGTAGATGTTCAGGTTCGCATTGTTCAGTACGGTGTTGATATGATCCATCCGTTCGCGTTGGCTGATAGCGCTATCCTCAAAATCATTATCCTCTCGTATGCGGATGCTTCCTTGTCCTGTGACGCTTATATATTCATCCCAATAAACGGGAACTTGATGTGATCTTCCATCGCCACCCCATACGCTGACATATGTAAGCCGTTGCCTTCTACGGTAACCATAGGCATAGACCGTTATGACCGAATCACCGTCCCCCACATCACGTTTCTCTGTCTTGAGGATGCTGTCAGTGACACAACTTGGGTGCTTAAAGTGATCTTCTCCCCAGAAGTTAGCCAAAGATTCGTCCTCCCAGAATGAGCTGCGCCTAAGTGTATTCCTGCCGTATATCGCCTCCAAAGGCCTGATTTGCTGGTACATCGGTACGCAAAGAAGTGGCGCGAGACTGAAATAGATTGCCTTAAAATATTCAGCGTTGATTTCTTGGAACTCTTTCTTTGCCTTCTCGTAGTCGAAATGACGGTATTGGGCAGGATTCATATCGAGATTCAACTCCTGCATATGATCCGGGATGATAATGTTTATCATCTTGTTCTTGTAGAAGTCAAAGTCATCGCCATATCCAACTTGCCGATCCTTCAGCAAGCGTAAAATATTCTCTTGCGCGAGGGGTGTGAACAATAACGCGAACTGCTGGTTGTTGTTGCGGTTCCTCGTGTCAAAGGCAACTTCAAACTCCTCGTTGGTCATCATCGCGAAGTCTGACTTGGTCAGGTCGTTGGCCTTTCGACGAAGTTGGCGACGTGTCCGGCGGTAGGCGAAAGAACCTTCTTCCCCGGCCAGATTGCTCTGTTTGCGGTAGAACACCAAATCAGGGGCGGCTGTATTACCATAGATAAGCCGGGTCTTTTCAAAATACTCCGGGTATGGAGCGGAGACAGTAGCGGTAAGAGTTTGTGAATGATGAACCGTGTGATATTTTCCGTCACTTCCACGTTCTCTGGTTGTCCACGAGATTGTCTTGAATCCTTGATAAGTCTTGCTGCCCATTTGCATTCGCTTGGTACGGCAGATTATGAACGGATTTCCATTAATGAGTCCGGAATGAGAGTACAAAACCGATCGGTCCGCGTTGAATGAGTCATCCCAGCCGTATGTCACTTTCAGATCCGCAAGACGCTGGGTTGTGAAATATGGATCAAACTCCAATCTGGGAACTGTCTTTTCCATCATCCTTGTCAGAACATCCCAATCATACAAACGGTTGAGTGGGGCCATTTGTTCCCAAGCTTTATTTTTCAGTTCCTTGATTTGTGTTGAAAGTCTTTCCCGCTCCGATTTCAGTTCCTTCAGTTTGGGGTGCACTTTTAAGAACAGTAGAAGCAGGGCTGCGAGTGACACAGCAAATATTACAGCCAAGACCCATAGATCTATCTTCTGGGCCATAAAACCTCCGGCAATGCTTCCGCCGGCGATGCCCAACCATAAAAGTACGCACAATGCTGTCCACCAGCCAATATGAGATTTCACCGAGGCGAGTTTATCCTCGGTGGAATATATCAGGCGGCAGGTTTCTTGATTCGTCTTGATATCCACTTTCGCTTCCGTCGCCAATTCGGCGAATGTGTCTTCCGCGACATCCTTAAAGCGCTTTGAAAACACATTCTGATATTCAGAAAGCGGATCGTAGATATCTTCTATCATAAGTTATATGCTAAAAGAACTTGGTTTTCGCCATCTCACGTGTCTCGGCCGATGCGGTGAACGGGATACGGGTGGTGTAACCCTGACGCGCCGCGACAATCTGTTTGGTCGGCCAGGAGAATACACTGGTGTTCCACTGGCTCACGCGGCTGTTGTAAACCGTGCGCGCGGCTGTGATCTCACGTTGAAGGTAGTTGTTCTGCTGCATCGCATCCGCTATGGCGCTATGAGCCTTCAGTTCAGGATATGCTTCAACCTGAGGGAACAAACGTCCGAAAGCCGTGGTTACCTGTTGGTTTACATCACTTCTGTTTTCATCGGTCACGGAACCTCCTCTAAGAGCGGCCACAGACTTCATAACATCCTTGTCAAGCTCAATGGCACGCTCAACCAAGCCTACGACATTTTGAAGAATAATCACGCGCTGTTCAATGTAGTTGTCGATATTCGAGGCCTCAGCCTGGATCTTCTGTTCGAGTTGTTGGAAATAGTTCTTTGCGGAGATCTTCATAAATATGAATATTACCCCTGGCAGAATACCGGCCAGACACCCTATCGTGGCGATCAACGCTGGATTATCAATGGTTGGGTCCAGAACAAAAACGTACAGCAGAACAAGAATAGGGATTGTTATCCATAGCGCTACCTCAAACAAAGCGGATCCAAAACCGACCTCGACAGGAAGTTGACGGTCAATCACGTGTACATCACGACCGTTGTCATTGACAGGTCCTGTCACCTCATCTAAAAGATTTGCCATAATGTTAATAGTTTTTTTGTCAAAATAGTTCCTTCAAACAAAGGTAATAAAATAATTCGGCATTTGTGCAGGGAACTATATAGGAGTTGACTAACATTTGCTTTAGTACTGATGTTAAATAATCACGACACTTTGATGCTTTTGTTCAATGATTTATATATCAATGGTTTAATGTTTATCGCAGTCATACGATAAGACGAGATATGGCTGAAGATTTTGGCTTACGCCTCGGGTGAAGAAAGTGGCTTTTCGCACCAGACACCAATCAGGAATGTGACCTCTGCCTCTTTGTTTAGTTGGTACACCAGAAGTGCGCTTTCTGTACCAATGTCGCGCCTCAGTATATTCGGTGCATACAAAGGTATTCTCTCGTACATTTTCTGTCCTGTAAAACAATAGGGCGCTCTTCCGGGTGTGAAAAACTATACACACCTAAAATATTATTCTTCTGATAATTAATAAGTTAGTGTTCAAGGTGCGAGCATATTCGCACACCTAAGAGTCGGCGACCCCAGTACAGAGTGTTCTATGGGTGTTCCGGACTTCCAGGTGCGAGAAACCTGACGCACCTGGAATACCATCGGCTTGATAATCAGTGAATTGCTCTTCCGGGTGTGAATATGCTAGCACACCTGAGTGCTATGGGCATATTGTGAATAGTCTCTGGAGCCAGCATTGTCAGTTAAACGAACTATAATTATCCTTCACAGGCGTTACTTTGTGTAAATCACGCTTTTAGAAGGGCAATGATTCCTTTACGAGCGTTTTTCCATCATATTCCTGCTTTTAGAGGAAGTCGGGCAAATTTGGGAATTGACTATCTTTTAACGTATCGCACTAATATTAAGATAATTATATACAAAGTGTTATTGGCTGGATATGCTGACAATTACCGATTTGCAATATTTTGTGGTCAACTCCTATTGTAAAGCAAAAAGCCTCTGACAATAATTAGTCAGAGGCTTTTCTGGAGGTGCCTAGCGGAATCGAACCGCTGTAGCAGGTTTTGCAGACCTGTGCCTAACCGCTCGGCCAAAGCACCGTTGATTGGGAATGCAAAGATAACGCTTTTTCTGTTATCCGCAAATATTTCTTCACTAAAACGGTTGGAAAAAACTTGGAATATGCCGGTTGGCTGGCTGAATATTCCTTATAAATAAGTAAATTTGTAGGCTGACGTGCTGAAAAAACAGTGGCGACAAGGAAAGAAATTGAAATTAATGATGCTAAAATGAATATGAGAAAGATAATGTCATTGATGGCTGCCGTGTGGGTGTCCGCGGCGGTGGCTGTGGCGCAGGAGTCGCCGATCAAATTCGCGTTCCTGACAGATCTGCATTATTCGGCCGGAAGCGGCTCCGCAAAGGACCTCAGCCGTTGCGTCAAGGATGTCAACACATTGGAGGGGCTGGATTTCGTCCTGATAGGTGGTGATCTGACGGACTTCGGGACGGACGAGGAGATCGCGGCGGTGAAGCAGATGTTGGACTCGCTCAAGTACAAGTACTATGTCGTGGCCGGAAACCACGACGCCAAATGGTCGGAGAGCGGATGCAACACATTCCTCAAAGTGTTCGGCTACGAGAACTACGAGTTTGAGTGTAAGGGTTGGCGTTTCATCGGCTGCAACTGCGGGCCGGATATGAGGATGGCTCCCGCGTTGATTCCGCAGGAGAGTATGGAATGGCTCAAAGGCCTCAAGCCGGGAAAGAAGACAATATTCATAAACCATTATCCGCAGGACACATCGGTGCTCAACTACTTTGATGTGACGCGTGAGCTCAAGAGGATAGGCACTCGGTTCGAGATTGGAGGACACTGGCACAGGAATGTGGCACTGGATTATGATGGTCTGCCGGGCGTTCTTGACCGTTCGACGCTGACGGCCGGAAGGCAGCCGGGCTACAATGTGTTCACAATCCAGAATGACAGCGTGACCGTTTCTGAAAGAAGACTTTACGGTTCCACGACCGTGCAGATGGAGCCTTGGTACACGAGGAAACTGACAGAGGTGAAGGACACCGTGACCTACGATGCTGACGGATTGCCGGCGTCGTACCCGTGGATGCGCTACGATGTCAATGACGACAGCCATATCAAGGAGGTCTGGAAACTGAAGGATGACAGCAATATAGTCGCAGGCTTTGCCAAAAGCGGGAACCGCGCCTGGTACACCACCGCTTCCGGCAATGTGCGCTGCATAAGCGTCAAGGACGGCAAACGAATATGGACGAAGAAGTTTCCCGGCAAGATATTCTCGACTCCGGCCGTGCAGGGAAAATACCTTGTCTTCGGCTGCACCGACGGCAACATCTATGTGCTGAACGCCAAGAACGGAAGGACGATCTGGAAATATGCCGCAAGGAAATCCGTGCTGGGCAGTCCTGTGATATTCAACGGCAAGGTCTATGTCGGCGCTTCGGACGGTTGCTTCAGGGCCCTTGACTTGAAGACCGGAAAGGCTGTGTGGACATATTCAGACGTGCAGGGATTCGTTGAGTGCCGCGCCTATGTCGATCGGGAGCAGGTTGTGTTCGGCACTTGGGGAAACAGACTTTATTCGCTTGACCCTCAGACTGGTGCGCTCCAGTGGGAGTGGAAATGCGAGAAGCCGTCGAGGATGTACTCGCCTTCGGCAGTGTGGCCTGTCAAAGCGTGCGGGAAGATATTCATAGCTGTTCCGGACAGGAGGCTTTATGCGCTTGATGCGGCGACTGGAAAGGAACTCAGGCATTATGAGAAGTCTGCGCGCGAGGCGGTCGGTGTTTCGCCGGACGGGAAGAAGATCTATTGCAAATCTATGTGGCACACAATCACTTCCGTTGATGCGGCGAGTCTTGAGGTGGATTGGTGCGCTGAGACAGGAGCCGGGTATGAGATTTCACCGACCTCGATAGTCCGCATTGGAAATGAGGTGATTATGCCGACTGACAAGGGGAACATAATCGGCTTCGGCGCGGAGGATGGCAGCCGGCTTTGGGCCCGCAAGATTTCCATTGCGCTGGTGAATCCGATGGAGGTCTGGAGCGAAGGGGGAGTGACCTACATTCTCGCCTCCACAATGGACGGAACCGTGACATTGCTGCGGAAATAGTTTAGTGTTGAGTGGTCACTTCGACAGGCTCAGTGACCATTCTGAATATGCCGCAGAGTCTGTCTGGTTTTCAGAACGGCCACACCTAATAAAAAGAATTGTTATATTATTGAATATGAAAAAAGCACTACTGATTCTGGCGGCAGCCTTAGCCGCCACCCCGCTTCTTGCGGAGAATAACGGCAGGATGGAGCCGTGGCAGGACCCTGACGTGTTCGAGGAGAACCGCCTGCCGATGGCCGCCACCTTTGTCACCGACCAGCAGAAGACCCTGACCCTGAACGGAGTCTGGAAGTTCAAATGGAACGAGACCATCGAGGGCCGCACCAGAGGCTTCGAGGCTGTGGACTACAACGATGCGGACTGGGGCACGATTCCGGTTCCGGGGATGTGGGAACTGAACGGGTACAACGACCCGATCTACCTAAACGTCGGCTTCGCCTGGAGGGGGCACTACGAGAACAACCCTCCGTACCCTCCGACCGAGCACAACTATGTCGGCCAGTATCGCCGCACATTCAACGTTGACAAGTCTTGGATCGGGAAACAGATCTGCCTTTGCATCGGTTCCGCCACCTCCAACGTCCGTGTCTGGGTCAACGGAAAGATGGTCGGCTACAGCGAGGACAGCAAGCTGGAGGCCCGTTTCGACCTCACAAAGTACGTCAAGGCCGGCGAGAACCTCATCGCCCTTGAGATCTTCCGCTGGTGCGACGGCTCGTATCTTGAGGACCAGGACTTCTGGAGGCTCAGCGGAATCGCCCGCGGGGTCTATGTCTATACCCGCGAGAGGGAGCGCATCGAGGATGTGAACATCATCGCCGGAATGGACGGGAACTTCACTGTCAACGCGAAGGTCACCAAAGGCGTGAGGAACGTCCGTGTCGCCGTTATCGACAGGAACGGCAACCAGGTGGCCTACAGGGAGGCGACTCCGGTCAAAGGGGAGGCCGTCCTGAACGGAACGGTTCCGAATCCTGACCTCTGGAGCGCCGAGATCCCGAACCTCTACACAATGAAGGTGACGGCTTCCGACAGAAAGGACGTAGTTGAAAGCACCTCCATCGACTTCGGATTCAGAACTGTTGAGATCAAGAACAGCCAGTTGCTTGTCAACGGCCAGCCTGTCCTGATCAAGGGAGCGGACCGCCACGAGATGAATGCAGACAAGGGTTACGTCGTCTCTGAAGCGGATATGATCAACGACATCCGCATAATGAAGGAACTGAATATGAATGCGGTGCGCACCTGCCACTATCCGAATGACCCGCGCTGGTATGCACTCTGCGACAAGTACGGCCTCTATGTGGTGGACGAGGGCAACATTGAGTCCCACGGAATGGGGTACGGTGACAAGACCCTCGCTCAGAGAACGGATTACAAGACCGCTCACCTCATCCGTGACCAGAGGATGGTACGCAGGGACTTCAACCACCCTTCGGTGATCATCTGGAGTCTTGGCAACGAGGCTGGCGACGGTGAGAACTTCGAGGCCTGCTATGACTGGATCAAGGCCAACGACCCGACACGCCCTGTCCAGTACGAAAGGGCTGAGATGAAAAGGCATACCGACATCATCTGCCCGATGTACGCCTCCCCGAAGAGGTGCGAGGAGATAGTCCAGAACCAACCTGGCAGACCGCTCATCCAGTGCGAGTACGCCCACGCGATGGGCAACTCGATGGGCAATTTCAAGGAATATTGGGATCTCATCCGCAAATACCCGACCTACCAGGGAGGCTTCATCTGGGACTTCGTGGATCAGGCGCTCCGCTGGCCTTCCAACGAGGGCGGCACAGACCACATCTTCGCCTTCGGAGGTGATTTCAATGAATATGATCCTTCGGACGGCTCGTTCAACTGCAACGGCATCATAGCCGCCGACAGAACCCTGCACCCTCACGCCTATGAGGTCCGCTACCAGCACAGGAATATTCACACATCCCTCGCTGGGCAGGGGAGAGTTAACGTATTCAATGAATATTTCTTCAAGGATCTGGGCCAGTACCGGATGCTTTGGAATATTTCCGTTGACGGCGAGGCAGTGTCCTCCGGAGTCGTGGAGAACCTGAACGTCGCTCCGCAGAAGACCGAGACCGTTGACCTTGGCTTCAAGACCATCCCTCAGGCTGACGCTGACATATTCCTGAACGTTTCGTACGTCCTCAAGACCGCCGACGG
>CAVCRL010000052.1:0-15248 GCA_963604455.1 Lachnospiraceae bacterium
AGGAAGTCACCTGGATGCCGGCCTATGGTCCGGAGCAGCGTGGAGGTACCGCCAACGTGACTGTGATCGTCAGCGATGATCCGGTTTCCTCCCCGATTCTTTCCAGCTACGACATCGCCATCGTTCTGAACCAGCCTTCGCTGGAAAAGTTCGAGCCAAAGGTGAAGCCTGGTGGAATCATCATCTACGACGGTTACGGAATCAATGAGCCTCCGACAAGGAAGGACATCAAGGTCTATAGGATCGACGCTATGGATGCCGCGGCTGAGATGAACCTCATCAAGACGTTCAATATGATCGTTTTGGGAGGTCTGCTGAAGATCCGTCCGGTCGTGAAGATCGACAGCGTGCTTGCAGCCTTGAGGAAAACCCTCCCGGAGCGCCACCATCATCTTATTCCTAAGAATGAGGAGGCTATCCGAAAGGGTATGGAAATCATAAAAGAGGTTTAATCAGTCCAGATGATACCGCCTCCGCCGCTGAAAGTCCTGTGAAATTTTACTGTGACTTCAGCGGGAGTGCAGATGCTGACGAGCCCGACTCCGCCCTCGACATTGTTCGGGAAGGAGACGGGCTCTGTTATTGAGGTGTCTCCATCCAGATAGTTGTAGATACTGAGCGCTTTAAGATAATAGTACTCATCTTCGGTTATTCCACATAGGATCACGCTAAATGTGGTTTCGGAGTCAGCCTTGTCAAACGTTACTGAGGTGGATGGGCCGTTGTTCGCTATGTAGCTTTCTATCGTAAAACCAATGTTGAATGACCCACCGGAGAACATTTTATCGGAGAACACTCTGAATGAATTCTCAGAAGCTCCGGCAAGATCAATGTCCTCTGACGGAGCTCCATCGTTGAGGACAGGATCGTTCCCTTTGTCAAGAGGTATGTACTTGAACTCATTTTCCGCTGTCCATTCTCTCGCGTCTTCTGATTCAGTGGCATCCTTAGAGAACCTGTCGATTCTGGAATATCCGGTTTTGATCCTGAAATAGTCATTAGCTGAGGAAATGTCCTTGCCTTTCAGACGGATTCTGTAGTTACCTTCGTTGAAAGAATCCGGGTAGGCAGGATTTTTTTGATAAAGAGTGTCGGTAATGTTGAACGATGGAGCCTTCGGAACCGTCACTTCTGAAAACGCCTTATAGGTATCACCATCTGCCTCAGCCTCGATCCTAACAACATCACCAGGCTTGAAATCAGCCTTGAAAGAATACCTTGTCTGCTTGGCTTCGCTCGCTTTCTTTTGCGGATAAGCGGACACTTTTTCGTCTGTCACGAACATCTCGTCATCCCTGTCATCCAACAACCCTTCCGCGGCCAGGTCGCCGTTGATGTAACATTTCACTGAACCAGAACTGATTTTCTCTATGCTGAGATCCTTGCTTATGGCCAGATAGACCAGATGCAGTGTGTCCCCGACAGTCATCTGGGCGTTCATCAGAAGTTGAGGTTTGATGTCGTTCCTGTGGAAGTCAATCTCTTTCGTGCAGGCGGCGAACACTGTCGCCAGAACCGTAACGTATAATAAAGTCAAAATTCTTTTCATAGTCTTAGAATTTGTAAGTGTAACTGAATGACGGGATTATCGGCAGGATGGTCACCGATTTGAGTTTTTCGCTCCTTGTGTACAATTGCGACCCTTGCTCATATTTCTGATCTGCCTTGTAGAAGACGAAATTAGGATTCAGCCTGTTGTAGGCATTGTAAACTCCGAAGTTCCAGACGCTTTCGCCACGTCTCTTCTTTTTATGATAGTTGACTCCGATGTTGAGCCTGTGACTTGGAGGAAGGCGATAATTGTTCCTATGCGGCGCATAGTCCACCTGGACGAATGTACCGTCCGGTTGCATCGCTACGGTTTCCCTTTCCGGAATTGTCGTGGTGCCTCCAGTGGCGAATGTCCACACCGCGCTGAGATCCCATTTCTTGCCGAGTTGCTGGTTCACAACGAGTGAGATGTTGTGCCTTCTGTCATAACGGTAAGGGTAACGCTCTCCGTTGTTGATCAGCCCGTTGGAGAATATCCTGTCGCTCTTGGCCAGAGTATAGCCCAGCCATCCTGTAGTCTTGCCCATCGTCTTCTGGATGAAGAATTCAACCCCATAGGCACGGCCGTCACCCATCACGACATTCTCTTCCCAAGATTGTGAGTTGGCGAGAAACGAGATGCCGTCTTTATATTCAAGGACATTGTGCATATTCTTCCAATAACCTTCGACGGAAAATTCCCAACCCGGCAGGCCGTTGTAGTAGAGCCCCAATGAATATTGATCCGAAGTCACCGGCTTGATGCTTTTGGTGATCGGCACCCAGAGGTCGATAGGAAGCGTGATCTGTGACGAGGACAGAAGATGGACGTACTGCGACATCCTTGAATATGCCGCCTTGGCGCTGATTCCCTTTCCGAAATCGAACTTCGCGGACATTCTCGGCTCGGGTGACCAGTAGGTCTTGCCGCTGGTCCGGAACATTGCAAGATGGATCCCGGGATTGAGTGTCAATCTTTTGCCTATCGTGAAATCATCCTCGATGTAAGCGGAGATCTCGTGGCCTGAACGGTTCTTCTCCTTATTGTTGGAATATGTCGTGTCGGTCACCATCTGACCGTTGTCGTTCTCCTTCTCGACGGTCGTGTACGTCTCCGGGATGTAAGTATGTCCTACATATTCACCACCGAATTTGATGAGGTGCCGAGGTGTCGGGGTGTAGTCAAAATCAATCTTGGCGGTGATGTCCTTTATTCCGGAACCATAGTCGAACTTGTAGGAATATTTCGAGTTCTCACTCTTTTCCGTAGAGTTGTAGCCCATTCGCATCCGGTAGTCCGTGAAGGCCACGGTCGTGTTCGAGAAAAGCCTTCCGTTGAACACGTGATTCCATCTTGCGGATGTGAGAAGGTTACCCCACCTGATGTAGGTCTTGTCGTCGAACTCGGTTTTGTTCTCGGCTCCGTCTATGATGGTGTCGCCTTCATTGTCCTTGTAATAGAATATGTCACGGCCGTAATAGGCGTTGAGGAACAGCCTGTCCCGATCGCTGAACCGATGTGTAACCTTGCCGTTGAGATCATAGAAATAGTAGTTTGCCGGAATGTTCGCTGCTCTGAATATACCATCGAACAGGAAAGTGTGCATTCCTCTCGCGCTGATCGAATATGCGGTCTTTCCCTTGAAGATCGGCCCTTCGAGATGGAACTTGTCGCTGAGCACTCCGACACCTATCGTCCCGTGAGTCTCCTGAAGGTTTCCGTCGTTTGTCCTGACATCGATGATGCTGGAGGTCCTGCCTCCGTAATGCGCAGGGAACGAGCCTTTGTAAAGAGTGACTTTCTTTACGGCTTCGGGTTGGAAGATCGAGAACAGCCCCAGCATATGCTCGGCGTTGTAGAGCGAGATTCCGTCAAGGAGCAAAAGATTCTCATCCGGCCCGCCTCCACGCACGTATATTCCCGAAAAGCCTTCAGCGCCGCTCTGCACGCCAGGCATCAACTGGATTGTCTTCAGGACATCGGCCTCTCCGAAGAGAACCGGTGTGTTCTGGATCATATTCATAGGAATCTCGATCGCGCTCATCTTGGTGGCCGTTATACCGGATTCCCGTTGCGCGGAGACAACCGCTTCCTTGAGTTCGGTGTTCGCTTTCAAGGCGATGTTGATGGTAGTGTCCCGGAGCAGGTCGAGCGTGATGGTGGCATCGTCGTAACCTACGTATGAATATCTCAGTGTCAGATGTCTGCCTTGCGGAATCGTCAGCGTGTAGAATCCGTAGTTGTTCGTTGCTGCTCCCGCACCTTCAGTGAGCACCCCGGCCCCGATAAGGGTCTCGCCTGAGGCCTTGTCCGTGATGTGGCCGCTCACCGTGACCTTTATACGTTGGTTTTGCGCCGACATCTCGTATGTGAAAACGGACGTCAGCATCAGTGCCGACAGAACGATGGCTGCAAGCAGCCGGTCATAAGATTTCATATTCAAAATAGTTTGGTGCAAATATGTATATTTCTTAAAATTTAACAACCGACTTTACAAAATTCACGAAAATCAAATTCTTGCAATAAGACGGCCAATTTTTTTGAAATGCAAAATTGGCCAATTTTTTTAATCTTGCGGGGGTCTTTACGGTGGTTTTTCTTAAATTTGCGATTATGCGAAAAAAATATTTTTCTATTCTTTTTGTTTTTTTAGTCATTTCTCTCGCTGTCCTTTCTCCTGGATGCAAGAGAAAGACTGAGAACGTAGAATCAGAAGTGGTTGAGGAAGTGAAGGATACACTTCCTCCGTTGGGCTTCTGGCCTGATTCATTGGATCTTTCCGAGGATGCTGTCCGCAGTGGTGAGACATTCACCGGGTTGATGTGCCGTCTGGGACTTTCGATGAACGATGCGATGAAGATGGCCGCTGCCTGTGATACGATCTTCGATGTCCGTAAGATGCGGGCCGGCAACAAGGTCCAGGCATATTACCAGTTTGACACAAGCGGAACAGGAAGTGCTGTCGGGCCGATGCTGAAATATGTCGTCTATGAGCGCAACAAGATTGACCGTGTGGTGTTCCGTACGGCCGATCCTTTTGAGGTATGGGAATGGTCCAAACCGGTCGAGAGCACAAGAGAGTACACCGATGTGACGATCAAGTCGTCCCTTTGGAATGATATGCTTGCGGCTGGCAGCTCCCCTCAGCTGATCGTGCCGCTGTCGGAAATTTATGCCTGGTCTGTGGACTTTTTCGGACTTCAGCCGGGGGACCGTTTCAGGGTGCTGTACGAGCAAAGAAAGTGTGATGGCGAGATAATCGCCGTTGACACAATATATTACGCAGAGTTTATCCGTGAGGGGAAAATGATCCCTGCGATTATGTTTGATCAAGGTGATCACGGCAATCTCTATTGGAATGAGAAAGGGGAGAGCTTGCGTAAGGCCTTCCTCAAGGCTCCGTTGAAGTTCACCAGGATCAGTTCCGGTTTCTCATATCATAGAAAACATCCGGTCACCGGTCGGGTCAGGGCGCATACAGCAGTCGATTACGCCGCTCCGGTCGGCACTCCGGTGATGACAATCGGTGACGGAACGGTTGTGAGCGCGGGATGGACGAACGGCGGAGGCAACACTGTGAAGATCCGTCACAATTCCGTTTACACGACCAGTTATATGCACCTGTCCCGTTACGGAGCCGGAATCAAGGCCGGAGCGAGGGTGCGTCAAGGTGATGTCATCGGCTATGTGGGCTCGACAGGCCTCTCGACGGGGCCGCATCTGGATTTCCGTGTCTGGAAAAACGGCACGGCCATCAATCCTTTGAAGATGGTCTCACCTCCGTCCGAGCCGATCAAGCCGGAGAATATGCCGGCTCTTGACTCGACTTTCAGGTACTACAGGCAGATGATCGACACTCTGAAAGTGACTGTCTCTCAATAATATTCATTGAACCTGTGACAATTTTTCACGCTTGTTAAAGTAATATTCAATACAATGAAGAAGAATATCTATCTATTGTCCCTTGCCGCGGCGCTGCTGTTTGTTCAGGGCTGCGGACAACGTGATGCGTCTTCCGTTTCTCCAGCCATCGGCCGTGACGCTGAGATCGAGGCGAAAGTCGAGAAGGTGCTGAAAGGAATGGATCTCACCGAAAAAGTGGGCCAGATGGTACAGTTGACATCCTCTACGGTAACTGCTCAGGGAGGAGTGACCCTCGATCCGGAGAAACTTCAGAAGGTCATCGGCGAGATGAAGGTCGGCTCCATCCTGAACACATTCGGAGATGTCGCTCAGTCCCGTGAGCTGACGGCTCAGCTTGTGGGCGAGATCCAGAAAAAATCTATGGAGGAGATCGGAATCCCTTGCATCTACGGTCTTGATATGATCCACGGCGCAAGCTACCTGACCGACGGAACCTTTTTCCCGCAGGAGATAAACCTTGCGGCGACATTCAATCGTGAATATGCCAGAGCGATGGGCGAGGCTATGGCCTATGAGACAAGGGCCGCAATGGTTCCTTGGGTGTTCTCTCCGGTGATGGACCTCGGTCGGAATCCGGTCTGGCCTCGTCAGTGGGAAAGTTATGGCGAGGACCCTTACCTGAACGCCGAGATGGCCGTGGCCGAGACGAAAGCCCTTCAGGGAGAGGATCCGAATCATATTGACGACAAGCACGTTGCCGTCAGTGTGAAGCATTTTATGGCCTATGGTGTGCCGGTTTCCGGCAAGGACAGGACTCCTGCGATCGTGGCTGAGAATGATCTTAGGGAAAAGTTTTTCCGCCCGTTCAAGGACTGTCTTGAGGCCGGTGCGCTTACCCTGATGGTCAATTCCGCATCGATCAACGGAATCCCTACGCACGCCAACAAGGAACTCCTTACCGGTTGGGTCAAGGACGGTCTGGATTGGGATGGACTCATCGTCACCGACTGGGCCGACATCAACAATCTGTACGAAAGGGATCACGTCGCCAAGGACAGGAAGGAAGCCCTCGCTATGGGCATCAACGCCGGAATCGATATGATTATGGAGCCGAACGACCCGGATTGCTGCCTTGAATTGAAGGAGGTTGTCGAGTCCGGTCTGATTCCGATGTCCAGGATAGATGACGCTGTGCGCAGGGTTCTCCGCCTAAAATTCCGTCTCGGCCTGTTCGACAATCCGACCTGGGATGTCAGCGGTTACGACAAGTTCGGCTGCAAGGAGTTTCAGGACGCTTCCTACGCCGCTGCCGTGGAGTCCGAGGTGCTTCTCAAGAACGAAGGGAATATCCTTCCTCTTGAATATGGCAGGAAGATCCTTGTGACAGGGCCTAACGCCAACTCTATGAGGGCTTTGAACGGTGGGTGGTCCTACACTTGGCAGGGTGACGCCGACAGGTTCGCCGGCGATTTCAATACAATCTACGAGGCTCTGGCCCAGAAATTCGGCGAGAGGAATGTGATTTTCGAGCCTGGTGTGGTTTACGATGAGACAGACCGTTGGGCGACAGGAGCCTGGCAGAAGGAATATGCTCCTCAGATCGCCAAGGCCGTGGCCGCCGCCTCTAAAGTTGATGTGATTGTCGCCTGTGTCGGTGAGAACAGCTATTGCGAGACTCCAGGCAACATCGATGACCTTAATCTGTCCGCTAACCAGAAAGAATTGGTGAGGGCGTTGTCCAAGACCGGCAAGCCTATAATTCTTGTACTGAACGAAGGCCGTCCGAGGGTTCTGCGTGAGATCGAGCCGTTGGCTAAGGCTGTGGTTGATGTGATGCTCCCTGGCAATTATGGCGGGGACGCGCTTGCGGCCTTGATGTCCGGAGAGGAGAATTTCAGCGGAAAGCTGCCGTTCACCTATCCTAAATATGTCAACTCTCTCCACACCTACGACTACAAGGTCAGCGAGAGCCGCGAGACAATGGCCGGTGAATATAACTACGATGCGGTTATGGACGTGCAGTGGCCTTTCGGATATGGTCTCAGCTACACTACTTTTGAATATTCAGGATTCAAATGTCTGAATGGCTCTGAGTTCGCCGCCGGGGATGACCTAAAGTTCGAGGTGACTGTGGCGAACATCGGCTCGCACAACGGCAAGGAGGCTGTCCTGCTATATTCAAGTGACATTGTGGCCAGTCTGATTCCTGATGTGAAGCGTCTCCGTGCGTTCGCCAAGGTTGAGCTTGCGCCGGGGGAGAGCAAGGTCGTTTCGTTCACGGTTCCGGCCAAGGAGCTCGCGTTTGTGGGGGCTGACGGAAAGTGGCGTCTGGAGGCCGGAGATTTCAGGATGAGCTGCGGTGGTCAGTCTTTGATGATCACCTGCAATGAGACCAAGGTTTGGGATACTCCGAACATTTGATGCCGCTTCGATGCTTCTACACTTTGGTCGAAGTGATAATGAACTAAAGATCCTCTGTGATATTCACCAATGAGGTGGTGTCCCAGTTGAAGATATATTTTCTGTTACCGATCGGGAGTGTGATTTCTATGGAATCCGCTCCCGGTTTGTATTTGGCGTAGGCGTGTCCTTCGATGGCTTTGTTGGGAGCGATCGTGTAGTCGCTGAGGTAGCCGATGCTGTTGCGCTCGATTCTGGCCATATCCTCGGCTTCGCTGTCCGCTATCATCATCGTGGCGATGTAGCCGGCCTCCTCAATGGCGGCGCCGCCGATGTCCCTGAGCAGATCCTCTCCGAAAGAGTCCCTGTCGTCGGGATCACCGCGGACGATTGTCGCCAGAAACAACGTCGCGCAGAGCGTGCATATTCCCAAGCCTATGGTTTTGGCCGCCTTGCGCCCGCTGATTCTGTTCAGGTAGCGGTTCTGTGGGAACAGTTTGACCGGCCCGAGTCTGGAGGCAACTGTGGTGTTGCGGAAGTCGAACCTGACGGGCGCGTCAGTGTTGTTCTGCACGTAAAGGTCTATGCGGTAATATTTTCCGTAGTGCTGCAGGTAACGTACATTCATCAGCACGTCCAGCCCGTCCACGGCGAATACTTTCCAGGCGTTGCCGTCCCGGTCAAGCTCCATCTTTGGCCCTCGCACAGGGGAACTGTCCTTGATACGTACTATTTTCAGCCCAGGAGCATCCTCGCTGAACAATGGCTGGAATTCTATCGTGTCCTTCGCCTCGATCATTGGTAAGATGTCAGGGACCTTTTCCTGAGCGGCCGCGGCGGCGCCAAGGAAGAGAAACACGGATGTGGCCAGAATCACCGGCCAGGATAAACGAACTTTCATTTGGGTTTCAGTTTGGTTTTGCCGTTGATCAGCAAATTCCGTGCTTGTTAAAGATTAATTTGCTATTTTTGTATTCGGACAATTTTTGACAGAAATGAGAATATTCAAAAGGATCGTTCTGGCGGTCGCAATTCTTCTGATGGCCTCGGCTCCGTCCTGGGCTGTTTTCAATGAGAGGAACCTTACGCAAACCCTTCAGGTTCTGCGCTATGAACTTTGCAAGGCCTATCTGGAGATGGAACGCAACCAGATGTCGTTCGAGTCTCAGGATGACAGGCAGCACGCCGAGTTGGTCCAGCTTATCCAAAGCTGCAACGAGCTGTCGCTGATGCTCTATTCGCAGAAACAGGACTTCACGTTCGACCTTACCTACGCCCTGCAGCAGGTCACCGACCAGTACCATAACTTCACGCAGAGCCGTATGCCGTACGACAACATCATCTCTTACCTCAATGTGGAGATTGACCGGTACGACAGGTTGGTGACTGCTCTGAAGGTTCTTCCTCCGGAGCTGATCGAGCTTCCAGACAGCCTCGGGCCCTCTTTGCTGGATTCTCTTGCGGCGACCTTGCAGGGGCATATCCTGCCGAATGATTCCTACACGGAAGCCCATTCTGATGATCCTGAGCACGCCGGGCACAATCATTTCGGGATATTCGTTGAGGAGGATGAGCACGAGCACGATTCCTTCAGCCTTGACAGCCTTTCTCAGGTTTCCAGGGACAGCTGCCTTTTCTATTCCACTCGGCTCTTGAAGATGTTCACTGACATCCGTGACCATATGATAGAGGACAATGAATATTACGAGACGACCAACAAGCGGCTCAAAGAGGCGTATGACTATGCCCAGGGACGCTACAAGATGGTCCAGAAGAAGATATTCATAGACGGGCAGGACAATTATTGGACTATTCTGACCAGCCTGAAGTCATATTCATTGAGGGCGGCGAAGGATTTCAGCGACAAATATGGCCGGGCGTATTTCACTGATGTCAAGAGTGAGTGGCGCGGCCCGATGGTGATCGGCTTCTCCTTTATGGTTCTGATCTACCTTGCAATCGCGACGCTTCTGAGTATGTTGATTGTCAAGATGTTGATGCGTAGGGTGAAGTTCTTCAGGACGGAATGGTTCCGCAAGAGGGAGGCTGCTATATTTATGCTTGGGGCGGCGATTCTGTTCGTGATCGTCATCGGGATCGCAAGGAACGCCTCATCGACCTCGCATTTCTTCACGATGGCGGCAGGACTGCTGATAGAGTTCGCTCTCCTTCTGATCGCTGTTCTGACATCGCTTCTGATCCGTCACAGCAGCAAGCAGATCAATTACGGGATGCGGATCTACACTCCGATAATGCTGATGGGACTGCTGGTCATCACGTTCAGGATCATATTCATACCTAACAGCCTGATTGCGTTGGTTTTTCCTCCGCTTCTGGTAGTGTTCGGCCTTTGGCAGTGGGCTTCGATCCACCGCAACGGGCCGAAGGTGCCGAAGAGTGACAATTCCTACGCCATAGCTTCCTTTGTGGTGACGGCCATTACTTTTGTAATATCCATCGTAGGCTACAGTCTGCTCGGGTTGCAGGTCTATATCTGGTGGATCTTCCAGTTGACTGTGCTTCAGCTGATTGTGGCTTGCGATGATCTACTCAAAAAGTACCGCCACAAGAGGGTTGACATCCTTGTGCGGGCCTATCGGCTCAAGCATCAGAACGATGTCGGCAAGGACAAGGGATCCTTCATTCTTGTGACCTGGCTCTATGACCTCGTGGAGATGGTGCTGATTCCGGTGCTTTACCTGCTGTCTATTCCGTTCTGTCTTTACATGGCCTCGGAGGTGTTCGACCTGACTGAGATCTGCATGGACATGTTCTTCTACCCGTTCTTCAACTACGAGTACCTGCATCTGTCTGTGTCCAAGATGGTTCTGGCCGCCGGGCTGTTCTACGTGTTCAAGTACATCTGCTATGTGGCGAGGGCTCTTTACCGGATTTACAAGCTGCGCAAGACACTCAGGCAGACCGGCGCTTCGATGATCCGTGAGAATGAACTGAACCTTACTTTGGCCAATAATGTTATCGGAATCCTGGCGTGGGGCACATACTTCATCGTGACAATCTCGCTTCTGAATATCCCGACGAAGTCTCTGTCCGTGATCACAGCCGGTCTGGCGGCCGGTCTCGGTTTCGCGATGAAGGACATCCTGAACAACTTCTTCTACGGAGTGCAGCTGATGTCCGGCCGTCTTCGTGTCGGTGATTACATCGAATGCGACGGAGTCCGTGGGAAAGTTGACAACATCACTTACCAAAGCACTCAGATCGAGGCTGTTGACGGAAGCATTATGGCGTTCCCGAACAGCTCCCTGTTCGCCAAGAACTTCAAGAACCTGACCCGTAACAATTCCTACGAGTTCCTTGGCCTGCCGATCGGTGTGGCTTACGGAACCGATGTGAAAGAGGCCAGGAAGGTTATTCTCAAGGCTTTGGCTCCGTTGTGCAAGCCTGACAAGTTCGGTCGTCAGGTCGTCGAGGAGAAGTACGGAATCCAGGTTGTTCTCGGCGGTTTCGGTGACAGCAGCGTGGATCTGGTCGTGAAGCAGTATATTCTTGTGGAGCAGCGCACGGGCTACATCGCGGCCGCCAACGAGCGGATCTACAACGCGTTGAACGAGGCTGACATAGAGATTCCGTTCCCACAGCGGGACATCAACATCCGTCAGATTCCAAATCAGGAAAAGTAGCCTTATGAATAAGATAGAGCTGGCCATTTTTGTGTCTGGCGGTGGCTCAAACTGCGAGAACATTATAAGGTACTTCAAGGACTCAGACAGGGTGAATGTCGCCCTTGTCGTCGCGAACAAGTCCGGAATCCCAGCGCTTGAGAAGGCTGAAAGGCTTGGTGTGCCGACGCGCGTGCTGCCGAAGGCGGAGTTGAACCGGAAGGAGATTCTCCTACCGCTGATGAAGGAATATTCCATTGACTTCATCGTCCTCGCCGGCTTTCTCCTCGTCATCCCGGACTTCCTGATCAATGAATATGACCATAGGATCATCAACCTTCATCCCGCCCTTCTCCCGAAGTTCGGCGGCATCGGAATGTATGGCCATCACGTCCACGAGGCCGTGAAAGCGGCAGGGGAGACCGAGACCGGAATGACCGTCCATTGGGTAAGCACCAAGGTGGACGGCGGCGGTATCATCGCCCAGTTCCGCACCCCGATAGCCCCGGACGACACCCCCGATGACATCGCCGCCAAGGAACACGTCCTGGAGATGGAACACTTCCCGCATTTGATTGACGAGATTCTTTGTGAAATATTTCCAGATCATTGATGCGTATGTTTGAATTGAGACTTCGCCCCTTTTTCTATGCTGCGGTGACCTTCGCCGTCGCTTTGATGCTTCTTTCCGGTTGCCGAACCTCCAATGCCCCATCCGCCCTTGGTGACGAGACGCTTGAGATCCAGCCAAGGATGGAAGAACCCTCCGAAGAGGAGATCAGGTCCGGATATTATGTCACGATCTTCCTTGCCGGCACGATCGATATGGGGAACAGCGAGAATTGGCAGGCGGCTCTGGTTGAAACATTCTCCTCCAACAAAGGTCGCTACATTCTTTACAACCCCAGGCGCGACACTTTCACCAGCACCCCCGAGGAAATGGATTATCAAGTCAATTGGGAGCTCGACCACCTTGAAAAGTCTCAAATCATAATAATGAATATCCTCGGCTCCAGCAAGTCCCCCGTAACCCTCCTTGAGATGGGCCTCTTTATGAAATCCGGCAAGCTCCTTGTCGCCTGTGAGCCAGACTATTACCGCCACTCCAACGTCCTCCTCACCTGCACCAGATACAATGTCCCCCTCTACCCCTCCCTTCAATCCCTGATCCAAGAACAATTCGGAATGGATTACCTTGGCTCCACCGTAAAGGAGTAGCCCTTAATCCCGCCCCGCCTAATGTTCAGCCGTTGAGGTTGGCCAGCGTGAATAAGGAATATCAGCTTCTTACAGTGGCGAGCCTTTTTAGCCTCAGCAGACTGAGGGTGAATAAGGAAGATCAGCATCCTATAATGTTGTTATAAATTTACGAAACGCTTTCATCTAATAGCTGATTGGAAGCGCCTGAAAGGCACATTGCCGTGAAAATCTTGTGGCATTGCCCTCGGTTTTTTCAGCCCGATCCAGCCTCTGTAAAAATATACACGATATGTAGCTGAAGGCGTTTTGTAAAATCAAGACTGTCCGAAAGTTGATTTGCGTGGTAATATTGAGATCAAGCATACGGAAGAGCGGATGTTGTCATTGTCACTTCACAGTTTTTTTCCATTGATCCGAACCAGACGTTTTGCCTTCTTGGTACACCAGAAGTGCCTTTCCTGTACCAACGGTGCACCTTAGTTTATTTGGTACATCAGAAGTGTCTTTCCTGTACCACCAGTGTGTCTTAATTCATTTGGTGCACCAAAAATGCTACAAGAAATTTATGCTTGATTGTTAAAATGTTTTATATTTGCGTGATAATAAGATATGTTGTTATGGCTAAGATTTTAATCTCATTTCTAGGTACTGGACGTGTTGATAGGAACCAATCGAAACGTTGTTATGAAACTACAACGTATAAAATAGGCAATGTCACTGGTGATTACACCTTTATGGCTAAAATGCTTGCGGAGAAAGAGAAAGTTGACACTATTTTTCTTATAGGAACACGCCATTCAATGTGGGAAGAGGTCTATAATTCTTTTTCCAAAGGAGAAGTGAATGAGGAAATGCTTTTGGAGATGATAAATGATTGTGACGGTGCCAATAGTAAATCATCTTTGGATTTTCCATTTAGAAAATATATCGAAGATGCTTCTACCGATACTGTTCTGAAGATTCTTTTAGTTCATTATGGCGTTGATGAACAAGAAATCAAAAAGAATATTGAAATCGTTTTGAGCATAGTGGATTACCTGAAGGATGGTGATGAAATCATAGTGGACATTACTCATTCTTTCCGTTCTATTCCATTGATTATTATGAACCTTTTGTTCTATTTAAGAACGGTAAAAAATCCTAAGGTAACCATTTCTCATATATACTATGGGATGCTTGAAGTAAATAAAGAGTTGGGCTATACACCTGTTGTTGATCTTAAGTCAGCATTGTCAATTACGGACTGGACCCTTGGGGCATATTTGTTTCAAGAATTTGGAATATCAAAGCAAATTTGTACGCTGGTGGAAGACAAAAGTGTTGCTTGTTCTTTGGGTCGTTTCTCCTCGTTGCTTAGTCTGAATTATTTAGGCCCTCTTCAACAAGAGGCACAGCGTTTATCAAGTTTGAAGAATCATAAATATGCCTCTTTGCTTGAGAGTATGACTGTTAATCCGGTAGTGGATGATTTTGTGAAAATCTTTGGAAAAGAAACCTGTCCATATAAATTCCAGTATAAATTGGCTCGGTGGCAGTTCGAGAAATACAATTATCTGGCATCGATGACAACACTACTTGAGGCAACCATCACATATGCGTGTGTGGTCAATAATCTTCATTGGCAGGATAAAGAAGCAAGAGATTACTGCAAAAAAAAGTTGAGGGGTAACGATAATGATAACGATAATAATTTCAAGATAGAAAATTCATTGACAGATATTTATCGTGCGATAAATAATAAGAGGAATAATCTGGTCCATCAGACACGGCAGGTCAATAGTTCCGCTGATGAATATGTCAAGGCAATTAAAGATAACTTAAAGGCTTTTGGTGAGCTGATTATCAGAAAATAATAAGGATTATTAGGTTTGTGTTATGTAAGAAGTTCAGAATGGATCTTTATTTTTAGAGGCTCTTGACGATGTGTAAACCTCCGTTGGTACTGGACAGGAGTAACTTTCTGTTCTGCGGAAATCACTATGTCGCGATATGCACCGTCATCATTTATTCCCTTGTTGATAGTTGTAAGGCTCTTGGCGTGATGTCCTATACAATGCTTAATCTGTCACGGCTCTTTGCTTTTCTCCCGGCAAGCCTCGGTTGCCAATGTGATGCCTGTATTGTATGAATACGCCGACACGATATCGGGATTGCGCCCGTTGTCCAGCACGGTGCCACACTCGGCTTTGCCATCCACGCAGATTATCTCCTTGTCTCCTTCCGCCTTGTACAGCCTTCGGCGGAACAGCTCCGCAAACGCCTGCATCCTGTCCGCAAGTGCCAGCTCTTCGATGCCGTGTTCCGCGCGGAAGAGGGGCACCTCAGACGGAACGCCTTTCCTCAGCATGCCCAATTGGCGGAATTTCTTAATATTGTGTCTGTCGAACTCTATTATCTCGGTTCTGCGGACACACTTTGAGGTGCGGGCAAGTATCATCAGCATGATGATGTCATCGAGTCTGTGACGAATGTTCCCTTTGTCTGATCTTCTGAAATCTGGTACGGATGATGAGAATTCCTTCAGTCTGTACAGGATACTGTCTCGTGAACCGAATTTATTTACTACCTTTATGGAATGATTGTGGGCGTTCGCCCCAATCGAAATGACTTGGTCGAGTGGTTTGATTTGA
>CAVCRL010000053.1:0-14658 GCA_963604455.1 Lachnospiraceae bacterium
TGTTGGTGTAGTTCTCGTCCGGCTGGATGTTGGTCTCGCCGAATTTGGCGTAGCCTCGGTGAAGCGGAGTCATCAGGATGATCTGTTTCTGAGGGTACATATTCTTCAATGAGTCAAGGGCTATGTTGATCCTGCCCTTGAATGTGTCGGGGTTGAAGTCCGGTGACCGACGCCTCCTGACCTGCATAGATTTCGGCTCTCCGTTCGCCGCCTCGACTTCGACATATTCCTCCGTGAACCATTCCCCGACCGGCACTCCGGCGTTGAAGTCGTTGGTCCCCATCAGAATAAGGATGGCGTCGATGTCGTCTCCATACTCGCTCTTCAACCGGTTAGCCTGCGGAAGCACTTCGTTCCACTGCTGCCCGTTCCTCGCCACCACGCAAGGGATGATACCGATCTCCCTTTGCATAAACCAGTAATATTTCTCCGGTCCGTTGGCGACATTCGGATCCGAGATCGAGTCTCCGATGATTCCGACCCTCGTCCCGTACCACGGATGCGTGGTGTCAACCGCCGCGCCGCCGTCTGAAGCCGCGCCTGTTTTTTCCTGTGCGAAGGCCGTGTTGGCCGCAAGTGTTCCCGCCGCCAGCAAGGCGATGATCCTGATGATGAGTGATGTGTCTCTTTTATTCATTTTCTTCTGTCTTTTTGAGTCCGCGGCTTCGTTTCCCGGCTCCGTGGCCGGGGTAACTTTTGCGGCGGACCAACACGGTGCAAATATACAACTTGTCCCGGAATGTCCCAAAATCACCATTTCGAGTCCGGCACCGGAATGTCTCCACCGGAATATATTTTGACAAGAATAGAACCAACTTTGTCCGGTGAAACCATTCCCCCGTCGGATAAAGTGTACGATTCCGACAACTTCTCCGGTAAAGTGCCGTTTCAATGGACATTTTTGTTGGGGTATACCAACACGCACCATCCTTTCTTGTTGTCAAGGGAGTGTCTCTTGAAGTTTTACAGTCAGGCGAAGTTCTTGGGGAGCATACACCGCTGGCAACCTGTCTTGATTATGTAAAGTATCGCGTCCATTATCCAGCGGAGAGAATGTTTCCTCTTCCTTTCTTGCACATTTATGATTTTTTCTATAACTTGCCATTGATTATCAGTGAGGTTGGAAAACAGCTTCTAAACCTTGAATAATATGTTGCCAAAATTTTCAGCTGTGGCCCTTGCGGCCGGTATTCTTATGAATATTTCCACTTTGGTGACCGCCGCACCGGTGTCTGCTTCCGGGACGGCATCGCCTTCACCTCGTAATGAGATCACCCTGAAGACCGGATGGCGTTTCCATCTTGGCGAGGCCGAGGGTGCTTCAAAGGTGGATTTTGATGATTCTTTGTGGGAAACGGTGTGCGTGCCTCACGATTGGGCCATAACCGGGCCTTTCAGCATTGAGAATGACCTCCAGACCGTGCAGGTCACTCAGAATATGGAGACGACGGCGACGTTGAAGACAGGACGTACCGGCGGGCTGCCTTACGCTGGCATTGGATGGTACAGGATAGAGTTCTCCGTGCCGGACGGAATGAAGGCCGAGCTTCTGTTCGATGGCGCGATGAGCGAGGCAAGGGTGTACGTGAACGGGAACGAGGTATGTTTCTGGCCATACGGCTACAGTCCTTTCCACGTTGATGTGACCCCGTACCTGAACGCCTCAGGCGTTAATGTGCTGGCGGTCAGGCTGGAGAACCTTCCGTCCTCCTCAAGATGGTACCCCGGGGCCGGGCTTTACAGGAATGTGCATCTTGTCTGCACTTCTCCGGAGGCGCATATTCCAGTGTGGGGCACATTCGTGACGACTCCTTTCGTGAGTGACGAGATGGCTTCCGTGTCCCTTGACATCACGGTGGAGTCGGATCTGGACAATGTTGACATCGAGTATATTACCGACATATTCTCTCCTGATGGAGATAAGGTGGCCTCAAGGCGCTCCGTGTCATTGTACCACAAGGGGGACAAGCATATTCAGAAATTCTCCGTGGAGTCCCCGAAGCTTTGGTCTCCCGAGCATCCGCATCTTTACAAGGCTTTGACGAAGGTCATCGTCGGCGGCAAGGTGACCGATGAGTACGAGACACGTTTCGGCATACGCTCCATCGAGTTCATTCCGGAGAAAGGGTTTTATCTGAACGGGGAGCGCCGCAAGTTCAAAGGAGTCTGCAATCATCACGACCTCGGCCCGCTCGGCGCCGCCATCAGTGTTCCGGCGTTGAGGCATCAGCTTGATCTGCTGAAGAATATGGGCTGCGACGCGATCAGGACATCGCATAACACTCCCGCCCCTGAACTTGTCCGCCTTTGCGACGAGATGGGCTTTATGATGATGGTGGAACCGTTCGACGAGTGGAATGACGCCAAGTGCGTGAATGGCTACCATCGGTTCTTCGACGAATGGGCCGAGCGTGATATGGTGAATATGCTTCATTCGTTCCGTAATTCCCCTGCGGTTGTTATGTGGAGCATTGGCAACGAGGTTCCGTCCCAGTGCAGTCCGGTGGGCTACAAGACCGCCTCATTCCTTCAGGACATCTGCCATCGTGAGGATCCGACAAGGCCGGTCACCTGCGGAATGGACCAGGTCAGCTGTGTGCTTACGAACGGTTTCGCCGCGCTTG
This sequence comes from Lachnospiraceae bacterium, assembly GCA_963604455.1. Lineage (GTDB taxonomy): Bacteria > Bacteroidota > Bacteroidia > Bacteroidales > UBA932 > Cryptobacteroides. The sequence goes on from CAVCRL010000053.1 coordinate 2,625, forward strand.
TGGATATCCCAGGCATAAACTACCGTACCTTCCGCTACAAAGAGTGCTATGAGATGCTGCCTCAGGGACTTGTCCTTGGATCCGAGACAGCATCCACGGTAAGTTCAAGAGGAATATATCATTTCCCGGTCGAGAAGGCTTTCAGTGCCATTCATAAGGACCATCAGTCGTCAGGCTATGACGTAGAGGCCTGCAAATGGTCCAATATTCCGGATGTGGATTTCGCCTTGGCGGATGACTATCCGTGGACTCTCGGGCAGTTCGTCTGGACCGGTTTCGACTATCTCGGCGAGCCAAGCCCTTATGACACAGACTCGTGGCCAAACCATAGCTCGATGTTCGGAATCATAGACCTCGCCTCTATCCCGAAGGACAGATATTGGCTTTACAGAAGCGTTTGGAACACGGACAGCCCTACGCTTCATATTGTCCCTCACTGGACGTGGCCAGGCCGGGAGGGCGAGGTCACTCCGGTCTATGTGTACACTTCCTGGCCTGAGGCCGAGCTGTTTGTGAACGGTGTATCGATGGGCCGTCGCTCGAAGGCCGTTCCGGATCACCCTTGCGAAGGATTGCAGGAGGAGAATGTCGAGGGACGTTACCGCCTGATGTGGGATAATGTTGTGTATCATAAAGGCGAGGTCCGTGTCGTGGCCTATGACGCCGAGGGCAATCCGGCCGCCTCAGAGTCCGTGCGGACCGCCGGCAAACCTTATGCTTTGCGCCTTGAGTGTGACCGTGAGACCCTTGTCCGTGACGGTGAGGATCTGGCCTACGTGACCGTGAGTGTGGTTGACAAGGAAGGGAACCCTGTCCCGACCGATACCCGTGAGGTTTTCGCTACAGTGTCCGGTGCCGGAGAGTTCCGCGCCATAGCCAACGGCGACCCGTGTTCCCTTGAGTTGTTTCATCTGCCAAAGATGCATCTTTTCTCAGGCAAACTCACTGTGATAGTCCGCTCCCTCGCCGGTATTGAAGGCCCCGCCAGACTCACCGTCAAGGCCAAAGGCCTGAAATCTGCCACGCTGGAACTGTAGCCCGTCGCCCGCTCCGAAACCCACGATGTTTCATCCCCTTACCCGATGTACCGGGTGAGGGGATTATTTGTATCGGGTGCATAATATGATCACCTGACTTGATCAGCGCACAGTTTTGAGGCCTGTTAAAAAATGCGCTGGTGAGTAAGTTGTTTACTATTAGTATGATATAAGATGCTGGTAGTCAAATCGGAAGGCCAGCATTGTACAACGGATTGATGGTCAGTAGGTGATGCTCCACCGCTTTATAATCAATGCTTTATCGAATCGTACGCATCTCTGCACTTCCCACAATTGGAGTTCACTCTTTTATGTATGGGAAACTATGCGCACCTAAAATAATATCTGCTTGATAACTAACGTTTTGACGTTCCAGGTGCGAATATGTTCACGCACCTGGAAGTCGATACCCTCGCTACAGAGCCTTCTGTTGGTGCCCTTGACCTCCAGGTGTGAAAAAACACTCGTACCTGGAACTTTATCGGCTTGATAACCAGTGAATTGCTCTTTTAGGTGCGAATATGCTCGCGCACCTGGAAGTTGGTGTGATACGGAGGAAGATAGTCAACAGGTATATGACATCCTATAATTTACTCGGTAATTTTGCAAAAATTACCGATACTTTCTTTGTTTACAATGGCCAGTGAGGCCCCGCTTACTCCTGATTGCGATGTCCATACATAAGCGTTGAGACTCAACTCTGAATTTGCCGATCATTTCTTTTGCGAAAAATCCGGCAAAAATGTAAGTTTGCAGGACCAAATCTATGAACGAGATGAAACAATTGTATATAGCCTTGTTTTTGTTGATGTCCGCATTGATGACATCCTGCGGAGATCGGAAGACGGAACGTCTGCTTGATGATGTGGACTCATATATCCGTGAGTGCCCTGACAGCGCGCTGAAAGTCCTGCGCGATGTGGATCCCCGGAACCTGAACACCAACCGGCTTCGTGCGCAGTATTCCCTGCTGCACGCTATGGCGTTGGATAAGAACTACATTGACACCACCGACATATCAGTCGTGATGCCCGCAGTGGATTACTACAAGCGTCACGGTAGCGCAGATGAAAAGCTTCGGGCATATTTCTACCTTGGCCGCATCTATCAGAACGACGGCAAGTTGGATAAGGCGGCGGTGACATATTCATTGGCGGAGGAAGCGGCGGAAAATGCAACCGACAAAGTCCAGAAGGGACTTCTTTATATGAACTTTAGTGATTTATATAATAAAGTTCATAATGTTGATAAAGAGGAAGAGTATGCTGAGAAAGGATTACAGGCCTACCAAGAGGCTGAGGACTCTATTCATATTAATATTGCGATAGGTAATTTCGCACTGATTCAACATAGTCGGCATAATTGGTCGAAAGCTGATTCACTGTACCGGATAGGTATAGAAAAGGCTAAATATGATACGCTGGCAGAAATTACCTTCCTCTCAAATTATGCCAAGATGAAAATGCTGCAACCTGAACTTGATCCACAAGGGGCAATTAACCTTCTTGATAGAATAACTAAAGAATATGGAAAACCTCTGACAGTTATTGATTATGGTGTTTACGCCTATGCGTCGATGATTATAGGAAAATCTGATGCTTGTGATACAATTCTACATAACATAGAAAGCCTTGATGAAAATCAGAAATCAAGTGCTTTTTCTTGGATTTACTTGATATATAAACATCGAGGCGATTATAAAAAAGCATTGGAGTATTTAATCGCTACTTATAGTAGTAATGACAATACCTTGGATTCTTTACTTACGGCACCGATTGCACAGGGACTACAGGACCATTACGAAAATGTGGCTAAAGCGGCAAAGCGAAGAACTGTTAGAATCACTATTATGTCATTATCATTGCTCATTATAGCCGTTTTTGTTTTTACTATTATCCTTCTTTTGCTAAGGCTTAAGCGTATTAAGGAGCGAGATGCGGCAGAACGTGTTTTAATGCTTTCAGAAGAAACGAACAGGCTCCTTAGTCAGAAGAATGATGGACTTATGGATTTGAACGCTAAATACGAAGAAGAACGTGATTATCTTCGTCAGTCTTTTGCGGCGATTTATAAAGATAAATTTTCAATTATCGGAGAATTGTGCCAGACCTTTATTGAGTCAAAAGGTAGACCAGATCAAAAAGATATTATTTACTATAGGGTTGAGAAACTCATCGCTGATATAGCCAGTGATGATATACTTCACACTAAATTTAAGGCTCAGATTAATCGTGACTTGAATGATATAGTTACTCATTTAGAGGATGATTTGGGCAAGGTAGACAAAACAGAGGAACGTTATATATGTTATTTGATAGCTGGCTTTAATCCTCAAGCAATATCTGTTATTCTTGGCTTGTCTTTACCTAATGTTTATACAAAGAGATCACGTTTACGTGATCGTATCCGAAAGCTTGATTCTCCATACAAGGACGATTACTTGAGGATGATATAGCAACTCTAATCTTACACGTGGCTTTTTGTGTCGCGATAAAATCCCCGTTGAAAGCAAATTCAATGGGGATTTTGTCATATCGACGTTGTTTTGTAAGAAAATATTCTTACAAAAAATCTATTTTTGACGTACTGCGTTGAAATTTCGCAACTTATGAGCCATCTTCTGCACCCTCTTGTAAGACGCAAAATTGAGGTTATAAGCTTCTTTTAAAAAATATTCGTATAAATTTGCCGTCAGTTGTTAAAAAATAAGTATTATGATGAAACAAACTTTTGTGTTTATTATGCTCTTGCTTTGTCCTCTCTTCTTCCCAAAAGTATTAGGAGAAGACAACACGAAAATTGTTATTTTGAAAAATGATGGTATTACTACAAAACCAATTCATCGATTACCGTCGAAGGTCCCTATGGAGTGTTTTTATTACTCTTCCTCTAATTCTGTTTTGATCACTTTCTCAAGCCAAATTGGAGATGTAGATGTTGATATATACAATATGTCTACAGGAGAACAAGTGGGTATGACAATTCTGTCTCAAAATATATCGTTTGTGCCGTGTCCTGGAATAGAAGGTTATTGTATTATAACCTTTAGACTTTCAAATGGAAATACTTATTACGGTGAATTTGAATTATAGTTACATATGTGTTGTTAATTTTTAATTTTAACAGTTTTTATGAAAAGGTTTTTCTTGTTTTTAATTGGCTCTTTGCTTATGGTTTCTTGCCAAGAGAAAGAAACCATAATCGTGTCTGATGACAACTATGTTGAGTTGGATTCAGAATCCGCAAAGCAAGAATTTGCGGTTATCCTCTCCAAGGCTGTTTATGAAAATGAGGCACTTAGGGAATTCCTTAAATCGGAAGCCTTGACTCAATTTGATAAGGATTACGATGTGTTTTATCCGTGGGCCAAGAATGAGTTGGTTACGGATGGTCAATCATTTAGAGATATCCTTCTTAGATATGATGAGAAGCATATACTTCCGAGAATCGAAGAGGTTGTCCCACGCTTGAATATTCTGATTCCAGATTGGTCTTGGCTTGATTCATTCAGTGTTAGGAGTTGGGAAACTTCTGATAATGACATCAGCGTTTGTTATGAATCAACTAAGGATTGCCAGCCGATTTATTTCAATGGGGAGAAGATGTTTGATATGAAGCCGGAAGAGATTCCTGATTTTCCAATACTTGTAGTTAAGGAGAATGAGAGAATGGTAGCGTCAAATATCAGAACAAAAGGCGCATCTGTTATGGCCTATGATTTTTTGGATGAGGAATTCGATGCATCAAAGGCTGTCACGAGAGTATCGCACGATTATTATGATAGGGAATTTGATACAGAAGATACTACGAACTTTGTCCCTGCATCGCAAGTAAGCTACGTTGCCGTTGACGCTTATAATGAGTTCAAAAATAATCCTTATGCTTTTCATCGTGATAATATATACTATGGAATGACAAATGCTATCACTCAAGGAAAATTGAATGTTCATATTTGCGAGTACATATCTAAAATTAAATTTGAAACGTTAGAATGCAATTTCTTGTTTGATGATAGCAATGATTTTAAAGACTGCCCTGAATCTAATACTCGATATGTCTCAGTTTCAGACTCGTACCTCATAAATAAGTTTAAATATGATGGAAATCTGGACCTGTATTTCCGAATAATTGTAGGAAATGCTAATGGGACTGTGTCAGAAACAGTTAAGTACAAGTCTGTTTCATTCCAGGATGTATTCCAACTTTCTAAACTTCACGTGAAGTATCGGCATAAAACTCTTTTTGGTGATCCTAAATGGGTATTTACTGTTGATAAAAAATGCTTTATTCCAAAATGGTTTAATGCAAATATTCAATTGCCTAAATGGGATATAAGTAATCAGTCCGCAACGGTAAATATTCTTGTTCAAGAATATGATGACGAGACTGAAATAACGGAGGAGACAACTATTTCTCATACCTATGTGCACGACTTCAAGTCAGAGGCTGAGGTAAGTGGAAAAATAGGTAATGAAGGAGCAACTGGGAAAGTTAAAATAGGATATGGGTATAATCAAACAGCAACTGATGCGACTAAAACCACTATTAAAACGAAAAGAGGAAGCGATAATTTAGGTGCGGCAACTCTGCAGTATACTGATCCGGTTATTCTTTCCAAAGAGCGTCATAATGGTGTTGATGGTTACAGAATAAAGGAAATTGATACAGGTTTCATCTATATGCTGATAATGCCTCGTTATGAATAACCATATGACCGTACTGAAATTTATTTTGACAGTGTCTGTTATTGGAATCAGTCTGGCATCCTGCTCGAATGAGCGTGATGCCCTGACTGATTTTGAAAGACTTGAGGATATGCTGTGTGGAGAATATTCTTTGACAGACATTTATTGGACTGGGCCTATCGTTGATTTGGATCAGGATGGCATAGGCAGAAGTGATTTGAAGGAAGAGTTCAAGAATATTCCTGGCTACGTTGAGTCTTGGGGAAAGGCTGAGGTTTCAACGCAGGGTGATGATGATAAACTGCTCTTCAAGATAGTGGTCCCGGATTATGTCACACTTGAAAATGAGGGTAAATATGTCCTGTCCTCTGTCCGCTACCAAGGAATTGACATAGAAGGGAAATGGCGTGGTGGCGGAGAGGATCCTAAGCTTTCGACAGAAACCTTTGAGCTTGCCTCAGAGACTTCTATGGATGGAACATATATTGTCCATTCGATGAAAAAGGCTGGCATCTATGATTATGGTGACGGCTCTTTTGTGTGCCGTTCTGATTGCTCTTTGTTGGATAAGTCTAAAGGGACTTTGGTCGAAGGGGCAATCCTCTATTCATTCAGAAGGGATTAGAGTGCGATCTTTAAGGGTTTTCTTAATGTGATGTGTGTGTGGTACAATTATTGATAAGGAACCTTTGACTAATAACGGGAAAAGATAACTAGATAATTTTTATCATTATAAAATATGCGAACACACAGAATTGCACTGCTGATGGCGTTGTCCATTATGCTGTGTTTCAGGGCTGGGGCTCAGGAACGGAATGTCCGGCTGGATTTGCTCGGGGCGGCCAATGCGGTAGGGGTGTCTTATGACGCACGGTTCAAGGGGGATTCGGGATGGGGATTCGCCGCGGGGATCGGATACGGATTTGGCATCGGTAACTGGTACAAGATCAACGGAGTCGGCGTGCCGGTTGAGATAAACTATTTGACAAGAGGCCGGAAGCACCATTTCGAGGTCGGTGCCGGAATGTCCAACGGAATCTATTTTGACAAGATCACAGAATATAAGACCATCGACTCGGATGGCCTTACCGGGGTTGTCCCGGCGGAGGAGGTAAGGAAGACCCAATGGGGGCATTCCCTCTATGCGAACGTTGGTTACCGCCTTCGGACGGAGAAAGGTTTTGTGTTCCGCTGCGGTTTAAACCCATCGTATGGATTCGGAAAGTACGGGCTTTCAAAGCCAGTGTTCTATCCGTACTTCAGTTTTGGATATTCATTTTAGTATGGTATGCAAAGCTGAGGCAGGAGTGATATATTCGAGCCTTGACCCTTGACTACTATTAAAGCCTTGGAGTTAAGTTGCCTGAAGGTGTGATCAGAGGAGCGAAAACGGGCGATATTGCTCCAGTTGAGGGCAAAATGGCATACGACGGCGGCATTATCCTATTATAATGCCGCCGTTGTTGTCGGTAAGTTGTCGAGGGTTCTGCAATCAGCAGATATGTGTGCCGCGGAGGAGAACCTTGGCGATGAACGGTGTCTGGTGGCAGTACGGGATGAAGGCGAGGGACGGGACGGGCTTCGTGACGATGAGGTTGGCGAGTTTGCCGACGGTCACGGAGCCAAGTTCCTCAGCGACACCCATCGCGTAGGCGGAGTTGAGGGTGCAGGCGTTGAAGGACTGGGCCGGGGTCAGACGCATTCTGATGCAGCCGAGGGCCATCACGAAACGCATATCACCGGAAGGTGAGGAACCAGGGTTGTAGTCCGAGGCGAGAGCCAGGCCGAGACCCGCGCAGACATATTCCTTGGCCCTGCCGTAAGGGATTCCGAGGAAGAATGACGAGCCGGGGAGCATTGTCGGCATTGTCCGTGAGTCTCTAAGCACTTCAATCTCAGCGTCAGTCGTGCGCTCAAGGTGATCAACCGAAAGGGCGTTATGCTTCACGGCAACCTGCACGCCACCGGAACAGGCAAGCTCGTTGGCGTGGATTTTCGGTATCAGGCCGTAAGCCTCTCCGGCGGAGAGGATGCGATCCGTTTCCGCGACCGTGAAGAACCCCTCGTCGCAGAACACATCGACATATTCAGCAAGCCCTTCGGCGGCGACAGCCGGGATCATCTCCTCGCAGACGAGGTTGACATATTCATTCTGCCGGCCTTTGAAGGCTCTGCCGACGGCGTGCGCCCCGAGGAAGGTCGCCTTGATGGTGGCCAGGGACTCCTTTTTGACGCGGCGGATCACCCGCAGCATCTTCAGCTCGTCCTCAAGGGTCAGGCCGTAGCCGCTCTTGATCTCGATCGCGCCGGTTCCTTTGGCGATCATCTCCCGCACGCGCGCCATTGTCTGTGAATATAATTCCTCTTCGCTCGTGCGGTGGAGCAGGTCGGCGGAGTTGAGGATTCCGCCTCCTCGGGCGGCTATCTCCTCGTAGCTCAGGCCGTTGATCTTGTCGATGAACTCCTGCTCACGGGTCCCGGCATAGCAGATGTGGGTGTGCGAGTCGCAGAAAGTCGGCATAACCATACCGCCCTCTGCGTCAATCACTTCATCATCTGGGCCGGCCGCCGGGCACTCGGACATATTCCCGAATCCGGAAATTCTTTCGCCCTCGATCGTGAGGTAAGCGTCCCTCAAAGAGCCGATTTCATCCATCTCGGCACCCCGCTTGCGCAGGACACCTTCAGGAACGATTCCGACCAGTTCGCCGATGTTGGTGATTATGGTCATCTTATGAACTCGATTGATTTCTGGATGAGCGGGTGCATATAGACATCATCGCTGATGAACGGCACGACCTTGCGGTAGTCATTGAATATGCCCTCGATGGCCTCGGAGGACTTGTTGCCGGCGAGCTGATGTCTGAAGTCGAGCGCCTGCGCTGCGTTAAACAGCTCTATCGCAAGCACTTCCTCACAGTTGTCAACGACACGCACGAGTTTCGTGGCGGCGTTTGAGCCCATACTCACGTGATCCTCCTGACCCTGTGAGGACGGGATTGAATCCACGGACGCAGGCCAGCAAAGGCCTTTGTTCTGGCTCACGATCGAGGCCGCCGTGTACTGCGGAATCATAAATCCGCTGTTGAGGCCAGGGGTGGCGACAAGGAATTTCGGCAGACCGCGCTGACCGGATATCAATCTGTAGATTCGTCTCTCAGAGATATTTGCAAGTTCGGACATCGCGATTGCCAGAGTGTCCATCGGGATGGCGATAGGCTCCCCGTGGAAGTTGCCGGCGGAGATGATCATATCCTCGTCCGGGAAGACGTTCGGATTGTCCGTCGCGCTGTTGATCTCGTTCTCGATCACCGACTCCACGTAGCGGATGTTGTCCTTGACCGCACCGTGAACCTGCGGGATGCAGCGGAATGAATATGGATCCTGAACGTGCTCCTTGTGGTTCTTGATCAGCTCGCTGCCCTCAAGCAGGGTCATAAATCTGGCCGCCGTGTCGATCTGTCCTTTGTGCGGACGAAGCTGGTGGGTAAGAGGCAGGAACGGCTCGATTCTACCGTCGTAGGCCTCAAGGGACATCGCTCCGATCCTGTCGGCCCATTCGGAAAGCCTGTGGCACTGGATCAGGGACCAGATGGCGTGCGCGCTCATGAACTGCGTTCCGTTCAGAAGGGCGAGACCCTCCTTGGACTGAAGGCTGATAGGCTTCCAGCCCATCTCGTCCCAAACCTCCTTGCTCGGTCTGACCTTACCCTTGTAGAGAACCTCACCGAGTCCGATCAGCGGAAGGCTGAGGTGGGCGAGGGGAGCGAGGTCACCGGAAGCTCCCAGCGAACCCTGCTGATAGACAACCGGAAGGATGTCGTTGTTGAACATGTCCAGAAGCCTCTGGACTGTAATAAGCTGCGCTCCGGAATGGCCGTAGGAAAGCGACTGGGCCTTCAGCAGAAGCATCAGCCTAACGATCTGCGGACGTACCGTCTCTCCGGTTCCGCAGGCGTGGGACATCACCAGATTGTGCTGGAGCTGCGAGAGCTGGTCTGCCGGGATGGTCACGTTGCACAGCGAGCCGAAACCGGTGGTCACTCCATAGACCGGACGGCCGATGTCCTCCATCTTGCTGTCCAGGTACTTACGACATTTCTCGATGGCGGCAACGGCCTCGGTACCGAGTTCGACCCTTTCGTGGTTCTCCAGTATTGTTTTGAGCCGCGCGAGGCTCAGATGTTCTTTTGATATGATGTGTGTCATAGTTCTTCAATCGCTTTTCTGACAATGTTTTCGTCCGCAAGGTTCGGAACGGTCACCTTGAGTTCAGGCGTTCTGCCCATCTCTCTGAGGATAGCGTGCTCCGCACCTTCGTTACGCGCCCAGCTGCGGCGGGCGATCCCGTTGTTCACGTCCCAGAACAGCATCTGGGTGATATGCCTGTCCGAATCCACCGATCCATCGATCACCATTCCGAAGCCTCCGTTGATGACCTCTCCCCAGCCTACACCGCCACCGTTGTGGATGGAGACCCAGGTGGCTCCACGGAAACCGTCACCGATTACGTTCTGGATGGCCATATCGGCCGTGAACCTCGATCCGTCGTAGATGTTGGATGTCTCACGGAACGGCGAATCGGTTCCGGACACATCGTGATGGTCGCGTCCCAGCACGATCGGAGCTGTGATCTCTCCCTTGCGGATGGCCTCGTTGAAGGCGAGCGCAATCTTGGTCCTGCCCTCGCAGTCAGCGTAAAGGATGCGAGCCTGCGACCCAACCACCAGATTGTTCCTGCCGGCTTCCTCTATCCAATGAATATTATCGTTCAGCTGTCCCTGAATCTCTTCCGGAGCCGTCTCCAATTCCTTTTTAAGAATATTCACGGCTATCTCGTCGGACTTGGCGAGGTCCTCCGGCTTCTCACTCATACAAACCCAACGGAACGGGCCGAAACCGTAGTCGAAATAGAGCGGCCCCATAATATCCTGGACGTAAGACGGATAGCGGAATGATCCGTCGGCTTTTAATATGTCCGCTCCGGCCCTTGAGGATTCCAGCAGGAAGGCGTTGCCGTAGTCGAAGAAGTACATTCCCTTGGCAGCCAGCTCGTTGATGGCGGCGACGTGCCTCCTCAACGACGCGCGTACCGCCTCACGGAATCTCTCCGGCTCCTCGGCCATCATCTTGACGGACTCTTCAAATGACTGTCCGACAGGATAGTAGCCTCCGGCCCACGGATTGTGGAGCGAGGTCTGGTCCGAACCGAGATCCACAGGAATATTCTCGGCCGCGAGTCTCTCCCAGAGATCCACGACGTTGCCCACGTAGGCCAGCGAGACGGTCTCCTTGTTCTCCATCGCCTTGCGGATGCGCGGAATGAGTTCGTCCAGATTCTCGTGCAACTCATCGACCCAGCCTTGGTCGTAACGCTTGCGGGCGGCGAGCGGATTGATCTCAGCGGTGACGCTCACGACCCCGGCGATGTTTCCGGCCTTAGGCTGCGCTCCCGACATTCCGCCCAGACCGGCTGTCACGAAGAGCATTCCCTTCATATTCTCCCTTGTCCCCGCGATGCCTCTGGCTTTCAGTTGCTTGCGGGCGGCGTTCATCACCGTGATGGTCGTTCCGTGCACGATTCCCTGCGGGCCGATGTACATATACGATCCGGCGGTCATCTGGCCGTACTGTGACACTCCGAGGGCGTTGAATCTCTCCCAGTCATCCTGCTTTGAATAGTTCGGGATGACCATTCCGTTGGTCACGACGACTCTCGGCGCGTCCTTGTGGCTCGGGAAAAGTCCCATCGGATGGCCGGAGTACATAGAGAGCGTCTGCTCGTCCGTCATCTCGGCCAAGTACTTCATTGTCAGACGGTACTGAGCCCAGTTCTGGAATATGGCTCCGTTGCCTCCGTAGATGATCAGCTCGTGCGGATGCTGCGCCACCCTCGGATCCAGATTGTTCTGGATCATCGCCATAATGGCCGCCGCCTGGCGGCTTCTGCAAGGATATTCTTCAATCGGTCTGGCGTAGATGTCGTAGGACGGACGGAAACGGTACATATAGATGCGTCCGTACTCCTTCAGTTCCTGGGCGAACTCCGGTGCCAGCTCGGCGTGGAACTTTGCCGGGAAATATCTCAGCGCGTTCTTCAGCGCCAGCACTTTCTCTTCGGCTGTGAGGATGTCCTTGCGCTTCGGGGCGTGGTTTATGGTCTTGTCGTAAGGCTTAGGCTCCGGGAGCCTGTCCTGCGGGATGCCCGCAAGTATCTCTTCCTGAAACTTATCCATTGATCTTCGAGTTTACGATGTCCAGAATCTCTTTCTCTTCCACGACAGCCTTCGCCGCGATCTCATCGGCCTCCGC
>CAVCRL010000054.1:0-14398 GCA_963604455.1 Lachnospiraceae bacterium
AATTCTTCTCGATGGCGTGCGCGAAAGTGTGCCCCAGATTGAGCAGCCGACGCTCCCCTCGCTCGTTCGGATCCCTTCCCGCAACGCCAGCCTTGACCTTTGCGGCAGCAGCGATCAACTCGCGGAATGTCTCTGAATATTCACTGATAGCCACCTCGGCAGACCCTTCCGACGCGCGATCGTGAATATTCATAAGCATATTCACCGCCCTTTCATATTCACCGCCTTCATTGTTGATTATGAAAGTTTTGAGCAGTTCGGCCGCACCGGACAGGATTTGTTCGTAGGGAAGTGTCTCCAGCGGTTCGGGGCAGATGAAGGTCATTTCCGGTTGGCGGATCACACCGATGATGTTCTTGTACGAGTCGAGGTTCACGCCGTTCTTTCCGCCGATAGCTGCATCCACCTGTGAGAGCAGGGTGGTCGGGATGAACCCGAACCTGACACCACGCTTGTAAACGGAAGCCGCGAATCCGACCAGATCAGTAGTGATCCCGCCGCCTACTCCGAGCACAAAAGCCTCTCTGTCAGCACCTTTCTCCAGCAGCCACTCCTCGATTTCCAGCACGGTGGCGAGGGTCTTCCTCTCCTCCGTCGCCTCGATCGGGAATATTCCTTTAGCCTGAATGCCAAGTCTTTCCACGATGCCGCCCACATTGCGGTCGTGGATTATGAATATGCTCCCATAGCCGCCGAGGTGCTTCCCAACCTCCCCAAGCGGGCAGTCTATGATGTTGATTCTCTCCATCCGGTTATCCTTTGCCGATTGCTTTGGCGGCACTGGCTACAATGTGTACAGATTGAGTCCTGTCTCCTCGTCGAAGTGCCTGCCTACCTTGCAGTTATAGCGTCTGATGAACACCTCGCAGGCTCCGTTTATCGTAGCCGTGAGAAGGTGTCCTCCGACAACCGTGTAGTCGGCACGCCCGAAGTTCGCGTGAAGATGCAGATAGACCTTCCCGTCTTTCTCCGAGATGTTGCCCACAAGGCTTGAGATCTCCATCTGCTCGTCGAATGTCTTGTCAACATAATGCTTCGTGGCCGGATTGAGGAACCTCAGCGTCGCGTTGTTCACCGCTCCGATTCCGCTCACCTCTCCCGCCAGAATCCCCTGCTCCTGACAAAACGCCGCGATCGCCCCCATCAACTCCTGATGGTTGTCAATGCTGACGACAAACCTGTCGCCATCCTGCTTGAATGTGTACATTTCTCAAAATTTTTTGTGAATATACTAATATTCCCCGATTATTTGTCATCGTAATGCCCATAGGCTGAAATAACCAAGACGATGACTTCACTATCCTTTATCTCATAAACAAGCCTGTGCTTTATGGTAATTCTGCGTGACCATTGATCCGCCCTGTTCCCTTTTAATGGTTTAGGCTTACCAGTCCCGCTCCTCGGATGCTCCATCAATTCATTTAATTGCTTCGTCACTTTCCTAAAAGCCAAAGGTTCATAGCGTTTAAGTTTCTCAAGATCTTCTTTTGCGGCTTTGGAAATAACCAATGAATATGTCATAAGCTTTCAAGAAATCTCTTTAGTTCCTCCGGCGTGTTGATGGACGTGAAATCACCATTCTCATAGTCCTTTGTGGCTTGATTGATCTTGGCATCCAATTCCGCGCGTGTCATAAGTGTGTCATCCGTCGTCAAAGGCACAATCTTAAAATTCCCATTACCTCTGGATTTCAGAATGACATCTTCCCCGTTTGACGCCATTTTAAGGTATTTGCTTTGATTGGCTCTGAACTCCCTGCTGCTGATAATGACCATATTCCTGATTTTTCGGTAAATATAATCATTCTTCTGAACTTGCGTACCATTTTGGTAACCGATATTGGCCGTCTCCATAGTTTTTTGCTCAAAGATATTTATGAGGCAACAACACCTGGGGGTAAAAATCAAAATAATTTCTGTTTTTTATGAATTTTATATGTTTTTTAATGACAACTGTCAGAATTCACTACCTTTGGAGAAAATTCAGGAATATGAGAAAAGACATCACGAATGTTGTGTTTGATTTTGGCGGGGTGATCGCGCCGGCGGATTTAGGGATCGTCATCGAGAGATTCAAGGCCCTTGGTTTCGGAAATGTCGAGGAATATCTCAATCTGGTGCGCCAGGAGGGGTTCTTCGGGGACTTCGAGACCGGGTTGATCGACGAGGATGAGTTCCGGCGCAGGGTCAGCAAGGAGATTGGCCGGGAGGTGACGATGGACGAATGCCGCCACGCCTATATGGGATTCTTTTCGACCGTTCCGGAAAGGAACCTCGAACTCTTCAGGAAGCTCCGGGCCGAAGGCTACCGCCTCTCACTCCTTTCCAACACCAACCCGTTCATAATGGAATGGTCTCTGAGCAAGGCGTTTGACGGCCACGGCCACTCGCTTGATGAATATCTTGACAGCATCTATGTCAGCTATGAGATGAAGGTTATGAAACCGGACGAGCGCATATTCCGGATGATGCTGGAATCCGAGAATGTCGCCCCGGCACAAGTGCTTTACATCGATGACGGCCCGAAGAACATCGAGGCCGCCCGCAGGATCGGCATCAACGCCATCCAAGCCATCAACGGCGAGGACTGGACCGAATCGGTGCTCAGGACCCTGGCTTAGAAGCCACCATCCACTAAACATCCCGACCCCGTGCGTAGATTATTTTCGCTTGCCATTTGCCTGCTGATTTCGCTTGGAGCGCTTCAAGCCGAAGAGAAGCCTCCTGTTGTCAAGACCGGCCTCTCATTCGTACCGTTCCCGATGGCAGGATTCGATGGAGCGAAAGGAATCTTGTTCGGAGCGTTGATGAACGTCTATGATTTCGGCGACGGATCGGCATACCCCAATCCGAGAAACAGCTGCTACTTAGAAGCTTCCGGCTACACCGGCGGCAGCAAGACTTTCATCGCCTCGTTCGACTCCGGCAGCCTTTTCCCTAAAGTGAGAATGAATCTGGCGGCGAGCCACTGCGCCGACAACGCGATGGAATTCTTCGGTTTCGGCGGGCACGGAACCTTCTACGACGCGGATGCGGACGAAGGATTCTACAAATATTCCCGCTCGACCACAAACCTCAAGGCCGATTTTTCCGGGAATATCACAAGACACCTTTCCTGGGAGGTTGGCTACCACTTCAACGCGTTCGGAATCAAGGACTACCAACATAAAGACGAGGAGAAAGGAATATCCCTGTTCAGCCTCTACCGCAGTTGGGGAATAATCCCGGCCGACGAGATATTCAGAAAACATTCCTCCGCCGTAAGGCTTGGGCTGCGCTACGATTCCCGTGACTATGAAGGAGTTACGACAAAGGGTATCCTTGCCCGCACCAGCATATTCGCCGCTCCGAGCTTCTTCGGCTCGTCGGAGTCATATCTCAAGTTCCTTCTGACTTTTCGGCAATATATTCCTTTGGCCAAAGAGCGTTTGACGCTGGCATACCGCATAGATTATCAAGACTTTATCGGCAACGCCCCGTGGTACGCCCTTCCATTTTTCACCCCCGGCGGCCCAGTCTATGACAATGCCGCTCTCGGCGGCTACAGAACCATCCGCGGCCTGATGTACAACAGGGTCTCAGATCCCAGCGTAGGTTTCTTCAACACGGAGCTTCGCTGGAAATTCGCAGGATTCACTCTCCTTAAGCAGGACATCGGCCTGATGCTGAGCGGATTCTGCGATGGCATCACCTCGTTGCGGCACTTCAACGTAAGCAACAGAACCGAAGCATTCCCGGAGTTGTATTCAAAATACGTCATTTCTGGCAACGACACCATCCACCTCTCCGCCGGAGCCGCCCTGAAGATAATCCTCAACCGCAACTTCGTCCTGAACATTGAATATGCCCGCGCCCTTTCCGCCCAGGACGGCACCGGCGTGATGTACTTCAACACCGGTTTCTATTTTTAGGAATATTTTTGAGCATCTTTCCACTATTTGACTAACTTTGCCTTTGTTATGCGATTGTTTCGTTTGATCACAGCCGCGGCGCTCGCCGCGATGACCTTGCTTTCCTGTGTGAACAAGAAGGCCGAGGAAGCGCTGTCGTTGGCGGAAAGGATGATGGAAGACGCTCCTGACAGTTCCCTTATGGTACTGGAGTCAATTGACACGGCCGCTCTTGGTTCCAAGGCTCAACGGGCACGGTACTCTCTCTTATATTCAATGGCTCTGGACAAGAACTACATCGACACGACCGACACCCGCCTGATAATGCCGGCCGTCCGCTATTATTCCCGTCACGGCTCCCCCGATGAGAAAATGACCGCCCTCTACTATCTCGGACGGGTGCAGTATAATGCAGGAGATGATAAATCATCCGTGATTTCACTCACAAAAGCCAAGGATTTATTTCCATTAGTGGAGGATAAACGGATGTGCGGCTTGATCGATGGAGCCTTGGCTGACATTTATAGTGATTATCATTTGGCCGAGGAACAGTTGAATGTTCTAAAAGAAGGTTTGGATTATTTCAAAGCCACAGATGATGAACGCCGCTGTAATTTGATGGTTGGGAGGTTAGCAAGCGCATACCACGACTTGCATCTTTGGGAAGAAGCCGATTCCTTATATAAAGAAGCCTTGAACAAGAACGTCAGGGATACTTTTGCGATGAGAGTTTTCCTATCCAACTATGCCATAATGAAAATGATCCAACCAGCACCGGACTATGAAGGTGCTATTGGCTTGTTTCTATGCTTGACTAATGACTATAAGAAAAATCTTGAACCACAAGAATTATATTGTTATGCGTTTGCACAAGAATTAAGCGGAAACAGATCTGCTTGCGATGAGATCCTATCCAGAGAAGGAGAGATAGACGAATATTGGAGATACAGGATCCTTCAGCACAGAAAGAATTATAAAGAAGCTATAGATTACTTGAACGAGACGTATGTTGTGCACGACTCCATTGTAAGAATGACTCTGAAAAACTCCATATATGACAGTCTGAAGAACTATTACGAGAAAGAGTCTGACGCCGCTGAGCAGAAAGTCCTGCTTGGGAAACTATGGCTGGCGATTGCCATTTTGACCAGTTTGATCCTGCTATCAATCATTACGTCCGTGCTTTGCATTAAAATCAAGAGCGAACGCAATGAACGTAAACGTATAGAATCTTTGCTTGAGAACACCTCTGCTCTTTTGATGGATTCTGAAGACGAACGTCAAAGAACCCTGTCCACTCTTCACGACTCTTATGCGAAACTGTACCGAGATCAGTTCTCTGCCATCAAATCGTTGTGCACACTTTATTTAAGCACCAGAATGTTGGATTCCAAAAAGGATAAGATTTATTCAGAAGTGGAATCTATCTTGTCATTCATAAAAACTGATGACAAGAAATGGAAACCTTTTGAATCGAGGATCAATAAGAACTTAGACAATATCGTGGCTAAACTGAGACAAGAAATCCCTGATCTGAACGAAGCCGATGTCAAATTGTTCTGCTACTCCATAATCAAATTGGATGCGGAGACGATATCAACTATAACTGGTTTGTCAACCTCAAACATTTACTCCCGAAAATCCCGATTGAAGGAGAAGATTATCTCCATAAATCCAGCCCACAAAGCAGAATTTCTTCTATTCTTTTAGACTCATCAGGAACTGATTCATTATTTCCCAACAGGTCCATTCTTTATGAATGTGGCCGTGGATTCAGTATGCCGAACAGGTTCAGAGACACCTTTTCTTGATAGTTAAGATGACGAATTTCGTCCCTGCAAGATTCGAGTCTATGAGGGGTTCCTCATCTCCATAGTTAAATAGATAGTACTTAATAATTTACACCAAAATTATCAAGCAACAAATTGCAAGAAAATAATATAGTATGCAAGACAGAATACTGATGTTAAAGCTATATCTTTGCAATATAAATACTGTTAGTTTATGAGGAAAATATTAACCTTGATTTGCGCTGTTTCAGCCACACTCGCATTACTTGCATCGCCAATGAAAGACGATGAAAAGTCCATCCCTGTTCCTATTACCAAGGAGGGCACAAAAAAAGGAGGCGTGCTTAGAGCTCCGGAAGTCGTCCCGATTCAAGTATTTTTGATGAAAGACCTTCATTTGTTAAGTTGCCAGTTCAATCGAAATCTGGGCGATGTCAACATCGAGCTTATGAACACTATGACTGGAGAATATGTCTCTGACATTATAGACTCCTGCACAGGAATGTCTATCTTCCCCTTCTCCTGCAACGAAGGCTTCTATACATTAACTTTCACCCTTCAGGATGGAACTATGTATATAGGAGAATTTGAAATCTAATCAATGCATATAATTATGAATAAAACGTACTTTAACTCAATTTTGGCGGGTCTTGTAATTTGCCTCGCATATTCCTGCGCCAATATTCAGGAAGAGAATGTCGTCACCCCAGAATCTATTGAAGAAGAGCAATCTTTAGAAGTCTTTGATTATAAGGCGGGAGAAGATAGCCTTAAGGTTCGGTCGATTATGCAGTCGGACATAGATATGATTCTGCTTAATCATATTAGTCTCATTGACGGGACATACACATTTGTGTTGTCGAAAGAGGATGCCTTGTCGCTTGGTGCCGACGAGGATAAGTACTTGTATTATAAAGCTATGGCTGAGAGGCTTAATGAGAGATAAAGCGTATGAAGAAATACATTCTGGCAGCAGGACTTGCTATAATATGCCAAACTGTCCTGTGGGGACAAGATACTGACATCGAGAACAATGCAGAGGTTCGGGCTCAGATCGAGTCGATTTTTGAACATATCGACAAATCCAGGATCCAAACGGGATTATTGCGTGACTATTCCACGGATTTGGTCGATTATTCCATTTTTGACGGCACCTTGAATGAGTCCAACATCGCAAATCTGACCACTTATGAATATATTTTAAGGAGTGTGAGAACCTCCTCTGTGACATCAAGTTACCCTTTTGGTTCCGTGTCAGGGATTATGGATGGAATGGTAGAGGCAACAACCTCGTCTTCTATCCCGATAAGTATTGCCGCATTTAAATATAACTATGTGGCTGATAACGCGATTACGGACGGACTCTTCCAAAGGGTTGGAGACAAGGTCTATGACGTATATGACAGCGACCAGAATTGGGTAAACCCTTATCGGGAAAGTTATGTTGTAGCCTTCGCACCGTCAGTGGAGACATTCAAAGCCGGCGAGTACACGTTCAAGGCTGATGATTTTACTTATACTAACCTTAACATCACGAGCATTGAGTTGGATGCTGGCAACGGATCCGGTTATAAGTCATTAACTTCCGGAGTGACCACATTCCTTTCAGGAGGTGACATTGTTCTGAAACTGAAAATAACGATGGATAATGGTACTGTGCTATACGCCCATTCAAAAATTTATGCTGAAGAATTAACTATGCATCCTATGGATCAAGGTTTAGGCCCCGATGATGAAGAACTCTTTTCTGAATCCGTTTCAGGCGGCACGATATCAGCTACAGCTTCAATCCAATACGCTCCAGGACATACAAGTCTTGTCAAGCCTTTCATTATTGTCGAGGGATTTGACCCGGTGGAATTTGGAGTTCAGGACAAAACTAATCCATATTATGGTAAAGGCAGAACTACTTTGAAAGGCATCTTACATCAATTAAGCAGCCGAATTACAGATAAATACGATATCATATATGTTGATTGGAATAATAGTGAGGCCGACATTCTAGATAATGCGAAGTTACTTATTCAAATCATCAATTGGGTCAACTCACAGAACAGTAACAGTGATGGAAATGTGATTATGGGGCAGAGTATGGGAGGCTTGATTACCCGATACGCTCTGTGCAATATGGAACGTAACCGGATTTCACACAAGGTCGTCACTTTTATTAGTCACGATGTCCCATATCTTGGAGTGAATGTTCCTATAGGGGCTCAATATGCTGTTACCGACTTGATCAAGAACGTGTATTATCGCCACCCTTTGGTAAATCTCTTTTTGGGCCTCGGAGATGTAAAATATTATGTTAAGTTGGCCAATAAATATCTGCATTCTACTTCAGCACAACAGATGCTTCTTACTTATGTTAACAAAGATGGTGAACTTGACACTTCAGAGCATCTAAAATGGCAGGCAACCTTGAAACAGATTGGTTTCCCCAAGGGAGATTCTAATGTTCCGATAAGGAATATCGCAATCGCCAATGGCGGCCGCAATGATTTTCAAGTGGACACCTTGGCTTCTTTTTATGGTTATTCCACATTAGGGGGAATTCAAGGTTTCCTGATTTCTGCATTTTTTGGCGATGCCGGAGGAATCTTCAATTCTATGCTGATTGGGAAAAGCTCTAATGTTACAGTAGATGTGAATATCCTTCCATACAACAATTCTGGATGCAAGGTGTATTCCGCATTGGTGAAATATAGGAAGAAGTTAAAATGGCTCGGATGGAAAGTGTCAAACACCTTATATTCAAGAACCAAGTATGCCCCATTTGGAACTTCAAATTTCGGATATGATAAAGTAAATGGGTCTTATATGGAATCCAAGAATTTGTCTCTGGATCAATTGAATAACGCCGTGGATGTTTTAGACACGACTTCTTTTTCTGTGGCGAAGAAGTTCCTATTTGTTCCTACGGCAAGCGCCCTTTGTGTAGGGAATGATGCCAGAGCGTTGTCTGCAAAGGATTATTATGCCTCGTATGTTAGTGGTATCAACCACGATACTCCGTTCGCCAATGTTTACATTGACAATTCGGGGAAATCTTTTAGACATATTAAATTAGACACTTTGATGTGTAAGTGGATTGACACTAATTTAAATTGCAAACTTGAAGGTCCATTATGTCCAAAGGAGAACGATCGCTATGCTGTCCATAATTATACAGGAACTGTTGAATGGGCAACCTCTGATAATAATATAGCAACAATAGACGCGAGCGGAAGGATACATATCAAAAAAACGGGATTTGTTACTATCGAGGCAATATTCTCAGGAATTCGTGACACTATAAGGGCGATGACAGGGATGCCTGAATTCACATTGACAAGCAAGAAAAATATAGGAATGGAAGGATATGAGGTAAAGGCTCAATGTAATAATTCTGAAATTCTTGATTTTTTGACACGCACTAACATTCGTGCAAACTGGGGTGTGAAATATGGGGATGAGGACATTGCTTGGAAGGATGCCGGCGGACTCATCTTTATCCCATTTGGTTACTCCACTTTTGTCAATACCGGTCAAAAAGATGCTTATGTTTATTTCAAGGCATATAATGACGCTTTTGTCGGGAGCACCAAGATGGTATATTGTTCAAGAGTTCCTATAAAGAAACCTATTGAGGAGCCGATCATTGTAGTTGGGGACGGACGCTTGTTATCATCAGGAGAAACAACCACTGTTGAGACCAGAAGTCAGGGGGCAGGAAATAGTATTTTGTACAGAATCGGAGATATAGAGGAATTCTCCTTCAATCATATTCCATCTGCCACAGAATTTTGCAGACGGCTGACGGAGTCCGAAAAAATCAAAGAAATGCTGAAAGAGATGAAACCTTGGGGTGAATCGGAGAGTATAATCTTAAAAGTCACCATTCGTACTGATAATGAGGAGTATGACGGGATGTTAAAGTTTATTTATAAGGAATCAATCTAAACTCTTATAGTTATGAAAAGAATCAATTTTTGTTTGTTTGTCATCCTGATGGCACTGGCGGTGACTGCTTGTCGCTACGATCCCAAAGAGTATGCATCCGAAAAACCTGTGGATTTTGTGTATGTCAACAAGAGCGATCATAAGATTAATGCACTGTTGCTCAACAACATAACAGATGGTTATGACACCTTGTTCGATAAGACTACGATTAATCTGGAGCCTGGAGAACAGGTCACGATAGCCACAGATGAGCCGGTTGATGGGTATGAGCTATTTTGCCAGTATATTGTGATATTCAATGACTCTGACTTTTTTTGCTGCAGATGTCGTCCGAGACTGGGAGATTGGGACGACGACATTCCAATGTATCCTCAATGCTACAAGATTCTTCCTGGGACCAATGAGAACGGGCACGCTGTGTACGAGTTCACATTCACAAACGGGCACTATGACAGCGTTAAGGAGAATCGTTGGACATCGGACATTATTGTCACGGATGAGAATGGCGAACGATATTTCAAAGACTGGGAACGCTATGACGACAATATGAATGTCGGTATGGGAGTTATGATTGACGGGCTGGTCTGGTCGCCGTTTGATTATGACACAAAAGTGGATAAACTCCAAGGACATTTTCATTCGGTTAATTTTGAAGATGCGCAGAAGTCTTGTCCAAAGAATTGGAGAGCACCTACAGCCGATGAGTTCAAATCATTGACCGCCAACCACTCAGAATGGGGAGAAAGACGCGGAAATGGTGGTGATGGCGCGATCTCCGTTATTGAAAAAGAGACTAAAGAGGAAGGAATATGGTGCTCCGGGTCAGTGGAATATTCCTCAAAGTCTCCTGCGGTCCATCTTTCCCCATATGATTGGTGGAGCGATGGAGCATTGAGGGCGGGAAAGTATTGGACCTCCACCAAAGTCTCTGAAGATGAGGCCATCGCCTTTACTTTTAACAGCCTTGGCAAAATGGAATTCATTCAAGAGAATATTTCCAAGAATTGTATGCTTCGCTGTGTCAAGAGTGACAAGAGGAAGTACTAAGATTTGCCGCTATTGATTGAATATATTCCAAATATCCGCTGCAAGTGTTTGTTTTCGATGGAAATTTCGTATATTTGCAGTCCGTTTCCGGTTCTGCGGAATTGTGAAACGGGGAACGGTTCCGTAGCTCAGCTGGATAGAGCAACAGATTTCTAATCTGTGGGTCTAGGGTTCGAATCCCTACGGAATCACGGAAGCGGGTGGCCGAATCTTGGTCATCCGCTTTTATTTTAAAGTTCCTCATCCGCCGGGTGGTGATATTCTCCGATAATATGCTAAATTTGCCTTGTAGGCTTCGCCGTGGGAAATCCATACAGAATCCTACTCTTGTAAATTTTGAGATATGAAATTCATAAGTTGGAATGTGAACGGGCTGAGGGCCTGCGCAGGGAAGGGGTTTGACGATGTGTTCAACACGCTGGACGCTGATTTCTTCTGTCTACAGGAGACGAAGATGCAACCGGGACAGCTGGACCTGGAGTTCCTGGGGTACACCTCGTACTGGAACTCGGCCGAGAAAAAGGGCTACTCCGGCACGGCGATATATTCAAGACACACTCCGCTGTCGGTGACATACGGCATCGGTGTTGAGGAGCACGACCACGAGGGACGCGTCATCACGCTGGAGATGCTGGAGTTCTACCTCGTCTGCGTCTATGTGCCGAACTCGCAGGACGGCCTCCGCAGGCTCGACTACAGGATGCGGTGGGAAGATGATTTCCGGGAATATCTCAACGGCCTCGCCGCCCGCAAAGGAGTGGTGGTCTGCGGGGATATGAACGTGGCCCACAATGAGATAGACATCAAGAACCCAGACACGAACCGCCGCAACGCCGGCTTCACCGATGAGGAACGCGGCAAGTTCTCGGTGCTCCTGGACTCCGGATTCACGGATTCCTGGCGGCTTCAGCACCCGGACGAGGTGAAATACTCCTGGTGGTCATACCGCTTCCACGCCCGCGAGAAGAATGTCGGCTGGCGCCTGGACTATTTCCTCGTCTCCGACTCCCTGAAGGACAAGATCACGGCCACCGGGATCCACACCGAAATCCTCGGTTCCGACCACTGCCCGGTTGAGCTCGACCTGAGTCTCTGATGAAATATTCATCAAAGGTTCTTCGTTATGATTGATGGCCATTGTGATATATTTTGGTCACACTTTTCATTTTGAGGAACAACTTTTCTGTCATTTTTGTATATTTGTGATTGAGGCTTTGGCCCCGGTGGGGACACTGTGGTTCCAAGGCTTACGGAAGTTCAAATCACATAAAGACCTAAGAATATGTTCGCAAAAGAGATCTACATCGCAAGACGCAAGGCTCTGTTGGAGAAGATGGCGCTGACCGCTCCGCAGGGGAAGCGTGGAATAGCCCTGTTCGTGGGCAACGTCGAAGCGGCCGCCCAGTACAAGGACAACGCCTATAAATTCCGTCAGGACTCATCCTGGCTGTACTATTTCGGACTCGACGAGCCACGCTACGCGGCCATCCTGGACCTTGACAGCGGAGAGGAGACCATCTTCGCCGACGATGTGGAGATCGGGGACATCATCTGGATGGGGCCTCAGCCATCGGTCGCATCCAAGGCCGCCGAGGTTGGCGTAAACAACTCAGCATCTTACGGTTCGCTGAACATCGCCGTCACGAAGGCACTGGCCACAGGCAGGAATATTCATTTCCTTCCTCCGAGCCGCTACTACAACACGATGAAACTCGCCGCCCTTGTGGGAATATCCAATGAGGATGTGGCTCGGGTTGCTCCTATCGAAGAGGACGGCGGAAAGCACGCCTCCAAGGAACTCGTGCAGGCTGTCATCTCGATGAGGCTTGTCAAGGAGCAGTGCGAGATCGAGCAAATTGATGATGCCGGTGCTCTCGGTCAGAGGATGCATACCGTGGCCCGCAACAGCGTGAAGGTCGGGATCATAGAGCAGGAGATTGTCGGCAAGATGGAGGGCGTGACCCTCAGCGAAGGCTGGGGCGTGTCGTTCCCGACAATCCTCACACAGCACGGCGAGACCCTGCACAACCATCTGCACGACAAGGTCATCGAGCCGGGCAAGCTGATGGTGATCGACGCCGGGGCCGAGAATAATATGCACTACGCCTCGGATTTCACCCGCACCCTGCCGACCAGCGGCAAGTTCACCCAGAAGCAGAGGGACATCTACCAGATTGTCTGCGACTGCAACGAGCTGGCGTTCAAGCTGACAAAGCCGGGAGTGGCCTACAGGGACGTCCATCTGGCTGTCGCCAAGCTGATGCTGGAGGATCTCAGATCTCTGGACATCGTGCGCGGCAATCTGGACAATATGCTTCACGAAGGCATCGCCGGACTGTTCCAGCCTCACGGACTCGGCCACAATATGGGACTTGACGTTCACGATATGGAGGACCTCGGAGAGGATCTCGTAGGTTACGATCCGGACCAGAAACGTTCGACACAACTCGGTCTCGGCAGCTTGAGAATGGCCCGCAAGCTCGTTCCGGGCAATGTCATCACCGATGAGCCGGGAATATACTTCATCCCTACCCTCATCGAGAAATGGAAGAGCGAGAAGCGCGACAAGGGCTTCGTGAACTACTACAAACTGGAGCACGACTACCTCGACTTCGGCGGAATCCGTCTGGAGGACGATGTGCTTGTGACAGAGGATGGAGCGCGCCGCACAGGCCCGAACCGCCTTCCGATCCAGCCGGACGATGTCGAGGCCGCTATGGCTTAGCCGGCAACATCGCGGATTTAAAAAACAATGAGCGTTTTAGTCATCATCCTTGCCGTGCTGGCAGGTGTGGTCGGCATCATCGGGAGCGTTGTTCCCGCATTGCCGGGTCCTCCTGTCAGCTGGGTCGGGCTGATGATTCTCTATTTCTGGGGCAAAGGCACGAACGGAGCCGGAGACCCGATGTCGCTGACATTTCTGCTCGTCTGGCTGGGAATCACTGTGGCTGTGACGATCATCGACTACATTGTGCCTTCCTGGTTCACCAAGGTCACGGGCGGAACTAAAGCCGCGGGCCGGGGAGCTATGGCAGGAATGCTTGTCGGCCTCTTTGTCCCGCCTGTCGGAATCATTCTCGGCACTCTTCTTGGAGCGTTTCTCGCCGAGTTGATTTTCGCTGACAAGAACGGATGGGAGTCCGCCAAATCCGCCCTCGGAGCCTTTATGGGATTCCTCTGCGGGACCGGCATCAAGCTGATTGCCAGCGGAATGATGATGTATTACATAGTAGTGTATCTTACTTGAATATGGAAGAGAAATATTCACGTTTCCTTGAGGAAGTGGGGAAATTCGTGCCCAAAAACGCACTCTACACCGATGAGCTGAGGCGTTTCGCCTGGGGCACTGACGCTGGTTTCTACAGGCTTGTGCCGAAGATTGTCATACGGTCGTCCAATGAGAAGGAAGTCTCGAAGATCCTTGAGGCGGCATCGAAGTTTGATGTCCCGGTGACATTCCGTGCCGCCGGAACCAGCCTTTCGGGCCAGTCTGTCAGCGATTCCGTGCTCATTGTGGCGGGAAAGAACTGGGAGAGGTACAAGGTTTCAGAGGACGCTTCCGAGATAACTCTGGAACCGGGAATCGTAGGGGTAAGGGTGAATGCCATCCTGAAGCCCTACGGTCGGAAATTCGGTCCTGATCCGGCCTCGATTGGGAGCTGTATGGTTGGCGGAATCGTGATGAACAACGCTTCCGGAATGAGCTGCGGAACCCACGCCAACAGCGACAAGG
>CAVCRL010000055.1:0-14341 GCA_963604455.1 Lachnospiraceae bacterium
TTTATAAAAATACGTTACAAATTAAAGCATAAAAAGCAGAATAACCAACCTTTTCCCTGAAAAAAGATTCACATCCCCACAAACAAACACGGACACAGCCAGAAAAAACGCCTATAAAATCACGTCACCCCGGAGCGAAACGACGCAAGGGGTCTTGGGAATACGGTCCACAATGCCCCACCGGGGCTGTCACAAAGCGACTGGGAATAAAAAAAGGGCCGGCAGTTATTGCCGCCCCTTATTAATTTGACTTTCCTTAATTATTGCTGTCCCTGGGCCTGAGCCTGTGCCTGAAGTTCCTTCTGAAGAGCCTCAAGGGTCCTTCCCTCAGGAATATTCAAAGCCTTCCTTGCCTCAGGGGTCAGATCCTTGCACTGGGCCTTGTCAACATAGAGGTACTGCGAGGTCTCGAAAACGAAGGTATATGCACCGGCCTTCGCAAGTTTCTCGACAGCCTCCTGAGCTTTCTTATAGATAGGGTCCATCAGCTGCTGGTTCTGCTGCTGAAGCTCAGCCTGGATAGACTGCTGGAACTCCTGGATCCTCTGCTGGATGTCACCGAGTTCCTTCTCCTTGCTGGCCTTGATGGCCGGAGTCCAGGTAGACTGCTTCTGCTGGTATTCATTGTACTTGCTCTGAGCCTCTTCCATCATACTCTGAAGGGTTTCCTGCGCCTCTTTCTGGGCGGCCTGCATCTGAGACCTCGCCGCGTCTGCCTCCGGCATAAGCATCACCAGTTCATTGAAGTCAACATAGGCGAACTTCGCCTGCGCCGAAGCCGTCAGAGTAAACAATGCCATTGCGGCAATCAAAAGAATCTTTTTCATTTTTATAGAATTTTATCAGTTTACGTGTTTTGATTCCAACTGCAAATGTAAGAATATTATTTAGAATTGTTGTCCGATCAGGAAGTGGAACTGGCTCCTGTTCTTCTTTTCCGGATTGTCGAAACCGTAGCCCCAGTCGATACCGAGCAGACCGATCATCGGGAGGAACACCCTCACGCCGACACCGGCGGAACGCTTGATCTGGAACGGATTGAACTTCTTGATGTCAGACCAGCAGTTACCACCCTCAAGGAAGCCCAGCACGAAGATCGTGGACTGCGGCTGAAGGATGACAGGGTAACGGAACTCCATCGTGAACTTGTCATAGACATTACCAGCGTAGTAGCCGTTGGAGTTGTACGGAGTGGCGGACCAAGGGGTAAGGGAGTAGTTCTCATAACCACGGAGGGCGATCACGTCAGCGCCGTAGGTGTCATAACCGGACATACCGTCACCTCCGACACGGAATCCCTCGAACGGAGAATATCCCCACTTGCGGTTGTAATAGCCAAGGTAACCGAACTGCGCGCGGCTCATTATGACGAAGTCACCGATGACCTTGGTGTAAAGCTCTCCGCTGACCTTCCACTTGTGATACTCGATCCACTTGTAACGCTGAGCCGATGTCCAATTGTCATAGTTGATGTCCTTGTAGCTGGAAACCTTCACAGGGTTGCCGTTGGCGTCAAGCGTGCCGAGATCCTTCTTCCTAAACAATGAATATGGCGGAGTGAGCTGGAGACTGGCGCTGAAGTTCGAGCCGACACGCGGATAGATCTGCTGATCGGTCGAGTTTCTGCTCAGGCTGATCGTGTAGCTGAGGTTGTGCGACTTGCCGTCGTTGAACATAAAGTAACCGTTGATCCAGTTCTTCAAGTCATAGATCTGCCAGCTGAGACCGTTGTAAAGCACGAAATAGTTGTCCGGCCACTTAAGTCTGGTACCGATTCCGGCCGAGAATCCGTAAACCTGCATAACCTTGTCATTGGACAGAAGTCCGATGGCGAGATAAGAGTCTGTCTGACGGGTATAGTAGGCCTGAAGGTTCAGTGAAGTCGGCTTCTTGCCGAAGAGCCAAGGCTCGGAGAATCCGAAGATCAAAGAGGTGTAGTACGTACCGTTGGTCTGGAAACGCAGCGAAAGGTTCTGCGCGTCTCCCAACGGAACCGGTCTCCAAGCGTTCTTCTCGAACATACGCTTGGTGGAGAAGTTGTTGAAGTTCACACCGACGGTAGCCACGAAAGTGTTGGCTCCCCAACCGCCTGAGAGTTCCAGCTGGCTGGAAGGCTTCTCTGTAACGTTATACGCGATGTCAACAGTGTTGTTCAACTGGTTAGGAAGGATTGACCATCCCTTGGAAGGATCCGAGATGGCCTCCGGGTCGAACTGTCCGAGGGACGCGATCTCACGGATGGACCTCTCAAAATCCGTCTGGCTGAACAGGTAACCAGGCCTTGTGGCGACCTGCCTGCGGACGACACGCTCATTGGTAAGGGTGTTGCCGTTGATGATGATGTTATTGAGGGTCGCCTGCTTGCCTTCGGAGATTCTCATCTCGACATCCACGGAATCTCCTTCGATGTTCAGCTCGACCGGTGTCACATTGAAGAAAAGGTAGCCGTTGTCACGATAGATCTTGGACACGTCCTGATCTCCTTGCTTGCCGCCGCCCAAAAGTCTCTTCTGCATCGTCACGACATCGTAAGGATCGCCCTTGCCGATCTTAAGGACCTCGTTCAGCTGGTCGGTCGAGTACACGGAGTTACCTGTCCAGGAAATGTTCCTGAAGTAATATTTCTTGCCCTGGTCGATCTTGAAATCGATCCCGAGCCTGTCAGGAGTCACATAGTAGATGGAATCCTTCACGATCCTGGCGTCACGGTAACCGGCCTCGTTGAACTTGCTGATAAGGCTTATCTTGTCGTTAGGATATTCCTTCTCGTTGAATTTCTTGCTGTTGAAGAAGTTGTACCATTTCTTGGCCTTCGTCTTCTTCATCGAGCGGGAAAGCGCGAACTCAGAGAAGCCTTCCGTGCCGTCGAAATGGATGTCACGTATCCTCACCTTGGACCCGCGGTCAACGGCGAAAGTCACCCTGATGGCGTTCTTGATGATCGAGTCCTTTTTCGTCTGCACGTCCACCTTGCAGTTCAGGAATCCCTTGTCGGCGTAGAAACGCTTGATGATGTCCGTGGAGGTCTTGGCCACATAGTCGGAGAACTCTCCTCCGCGGCGAAGGTTCAATCTCTCGTCAAGATCCTTCTTCTCACCTTTCCTCACACCGGTGAACAGCCATCTGGACACCCTCGGACGCTCCTTGATGCAGATCTTGAAATACGCCGAGTCCCTGTCGGCGCTGAGATGATCGACCTCAAGGGCGACATTCTCGAAATACCTCTGCATCCAAAGCCTGGACACAATTGAGGAAAGATCGTCGCTCGGCACCGTCACCCGCATTCCTTTCTGGAGGCCGGTCAGCGAAATGATCTGCTGGTCACTGAAATAATGGTTGCCTTCAACCGAGACCCCGCCGACATAATATGTCTTGGGATTGTCAAAGTCAACCTCGACCGGCTCTGAGGTTTTCACGGATTCCTGTCCGAAAACCGGCGCGGCGGCCACGGACAAAACAAGAAAGAGCAAAAGACGATATACTTTCATCGAATCAGATTTCATTGAATTTAAGGTGCAAATATACGCAATTATTTAACTTTTCCATACCTGCGGTTCCTGTGGGAATATTCTTCCAGCGCCTGACGGAACTCTTTTTTCCTGAAATCAGGCCACAGCGTGTCAACAAAGACGAATTCTGAATATGCCGCCTGCCACAACAGGTAATTGCTTATCCTCTCCTCTCCGGAAGTGCGGATGATAAGGTCCGGATCAGGAATCCCGTCGGTGACAAGATAATGGCTGAAGTCCTCTATCCCAAGGGATTCCAGACCTTGAGGGTTGCCGGAATATTCCTTGGCCATCCTTTTGGCGGCCTGCAATATGTCCCATTTCCCGCTGTAACTCAGAAAGACGATCAGGGTCAGGAGAGGCTCCTTTCCGGGGGCGGGAGCGGT
Organism: Lachnospiraceae bacterium; assembly: GCA_963604455.1. Taxonomy (GTDB): domain Bacteria; phylum Bacteroidota; class Bacteroidia; order Bacteroidales; family UBA932; genus Cryptobacteroides. Next base: position 3,896 of record CAVCRL010000055.1, read on the forward strand.
CAGTTCCTCGGCCTTGCGGATCGCCTCCACAAGATTGTCGTCAAGCCTTGAAAGATTCCCGAGCACACGGAAAGATACCCCTTTGGCGGCCAGCGAGTCAATCTCGTCCGCGATAGATTTCATCATAAGGCCCATCAAGGTGTTCACCTCAGCCTCGGGACGGTTCCAGTTCTCCTCGGAGAAAGCGAACAGGGAAAGGTACTTGACTCCTTCCTCGGCCGCCGCCTCGACACAGGCCCGGACGCTTTCGACACCGTTATAGTGACCGGAAACCCTTTCCAGCCCACGCTGCCGCGCCCAACGTCCGTTGCCGTCCATAATGATGGAGACGTGAACAGGTATATTCTTTATTTCGTTCATATTCCTAATTATTGCTCTCCGCTGTTCCGGATGTCCTCGCCCCAAAACAGCTTCGTGGTCAGAGCCTTTATAAAGCTGGTGTTTTCAAGACGAACCCTTTTTAGCGAAAATTGTGCCACCATAACATCCAGCCTTACGGAAGGCTTCACCAGATGGTTCCTGTTGTCCATCGAAAGCATCACGCTCCCGTCACGCGAACGCATCGAGACGCTGACCTTCGTCGAGTCCGGGACAACCAGCGGCCTGGCGTTCAGGTTGTGCGGCGCTATCGGGGCGATTATCAAAACCTTTGACTCAGGAGCGCAGATAGGCCCTCCCACGCTCAATGAATATGCCGTCGAGCCCGAACTTGTGGCGACCAGCAGCCCGTCCGCCCAGTATGTCGGCAACGGATGGCCGTCGATGGTCACGTCAATCCCGAGAAGGGCGGCCCCGGAACGATGCACGGACACCTCATTCAAGGTATAGGGCCAGAATGTCGGGTCGTAGTCCAGATCCCCGTGGACGGTAGTCCTGAGAAGTTCCCTGTCCTCGATGTACCAGCCGCCGGACAAGAGCGCGTCGCAGGCTTCTTCTGGACTATATTCAGAAAGGAATCCAAGCCGTCCAAGATTGACTCCGATGACAGGTATTCCGGACTCTCCAACACACTGGGAGGCCGAGAGGAAGGTTCCGTCCCCGCCCACGCTCATCACCAGATCGGTGCCGGGAAGGATGTCTCCCCCATCGTTGATCTCATACAAGGTAAACGCCTCCCTCTCAAGCCGTTCAAGCATTGAGGAAAGCCTCTCGTCGCGCAATGCGCCACCCTCTCTGGAATACAGTGCTATCTTCATAGCGGTTACCTTGCAAGCAATCAAAATTCAAAAATAGCACAATTCTGATTAAAACTGAACAGAAATCATTATTTTTGTGTGTTTATATGTGTACGAATATGACCAGACTTAGTGTAAACATCAACAAGATCGCCACCATCCGCAACGCACGCGGCGGAAATATGCCCGATGTGGAAAAGGCCGCGATCGACTGTGAAAGATTCGGTGCGGAGGGGATAACCGTGCACCCGAGACCTGACGAAAGGCACATCAGATATTCTGACGTGAGGGCCATCAGGCCGACTATCACGACGGAGTTCAACATAGAAGGCAATCCTATTCCAAGTTTTGTGGACCTCGTGCTTGAAGTCGTCCCGGACCAGGTGACATTGGTTCCGGACGCGCACGACGCGATCACCTCGAACGCTGGTTGGGACACGATCGCCAACAAGGAGTTTCTTACGGATATATGCGCCACCTTCAAGAGCAAGGGGATCCGCACCTCCATATTCATAGATCCATCTCCCGCTATGGCGGAAGGCGCCAAGGCCTGCGGATGCGACAGGGTCGAGCTTTACACCGCCGACTATGCTGCTATGTACCCCGCCGGTCCGGAGAATGCGATCGCCCCTTACCTTGAGACGGCGAAGGCTGTGAGGGAGCTTGGCCTTGGACTGAACGCCGGGCACGACCTCAGCCTGGAGAACCTTGAATATTTCATAAGGACAATCCCTTGGACCGACGAGGTTTCCATCGGCCACGCCATCATCTGCGACGCGCTTTATATGGGTCTTGAGAAAACAATACAGGCCTATCTGTCGAAGATTAAGATTTTTTAGTTATTTTTGTAATCTTGAATATAATTTTTAACGATACAATAAAATGAAACAGACACCACTGATCATCAGCGTCATAGCCCTTGTTGCTGTGGCCGCGCTCGGAATCATCCAGCTCACCTCTAACGGGAACGGCAAGAAGAAAGCCGCTGCCGGAGAAGTAGTTGAAGCCACTGCACAGGCAGGAGCCATCGTATGGTTCGACCTCGACAGAGTACTCAACGAGTACGATATGGCCAACGACCTCAGATCCGTTGTGGAGACCAAGGTACAGGGAATCCAGGAAGAGATCAACAGAAGAGGCAACAAGCTCCAGAGCGATGTCAACAAATTCCAGTCAGACCTCGACAAGGGTCTTCTCGTGCGTTCCGTCGCCGAGCAGAGAAACCTCAAGCTTCAGGAGCAGCAGAACAACTTCAACAACTATGCTGCCCAGAAGCAGCAGGAGATCGCCGAGGAGCAGCAGGTTATGATGAACCAGATCGGTGACGCCATCAAGACTTTCCTCGACAAGTTCAACGAGGAGCACAAGTACGCTATGATCATCGCCACACAAGGCAGTGTCCTCCCGGCTCCGGTAGCCGCCGGAGATCCTGATCTCGACGTGACCGACGCCATTCTTTCCGGACTCAACGACGAGTACGTCCAGAGCAAGGGTAAGGGCAAACCGGCCGCAGCAGCCGCCGACACCGACGAAACCAAAGCCGAATAAACTTTGAGAATCGCTCTCCTGTCGTGCTTCTACCCTTTCAGAGGAGGGATTTCTCAGTTCAACGCAAGTCTCTACTTGGAACTGGGGAAAAGCCACACTGTCAAAGCGTTCAATTTTAAAAGACAGTATCCGGAATTCCTTTTTCCGGGAAAGACGCAATACGTCACAAAGGATGATGACGCCGTACCCATCGAGAGCGAAGCTCTGCTGGATACGGCTAATCCTTTTACTTATTGGCGGACCTACAAGGCCATCCGTGACTGGAAACCGGATGTGGTTGTCATCAGTTACTGGATGTCCTATTTCGGGCCTTCGCTCGGATTCATAGCCCATAGGCTCAAAAGACATTGCAAGGTCATTTCCGTGCTACACAATGTGATTCCGCACGAGCCGAAATTCTTTGACGCACCGCTGACAAAGTTCTTTCTGTCAGGCTGCACGGGGAACATCACACTTTGCGACGAAGTCGCCGAGGATCTGCGCGGACTCTCGCCAAAGGCCTTGAACGTCACTCTCTTCCACCCGATATACGCTCACTTCGGAGAGAAGCTGCCAAGAGAGGAAGCCGAGACCGCGCTTGGTCTCAGGCACGGGATGAAGAACCTGCTGTTCTTCGGCCTGATCCGGGAATACAAAGGCCTTGACATCCTGCTGGACGCCTTCGGCAGACTGCCCAGGGACTACCAGCTGATTGTCGCCGGCGAGCCGTACGGCCCGTTCGACAAATACCAGAGGATCATTGACAATTCACCGGCCAAGGACAGGATCAAGCTGTTCACACACTACATAAAAGACTCGGAGGTCAAGGACTATTTCTCCGCGGCCGACCTTGCCGTCCTGCCTTACAGATCAGCCACACAAAGCGGAATCAGCGCCATAGCATACCACTTTGAGGTTCCGATGGTGGTCACCGATGTCGGAGGGCTCCGCCAGGCGATCGGAGACTGTGGCACGGGACTTGTCGCTCCGAAAGCGGATCCGGAATGCATCGTGAAAGAGATAGAGACCTATTTCTCCGACACGAACATCAAGACACTCTGCGTCAACTCCATCAAGGCCGAGAAGGAAAGGCTGTCCTGGAAGACATTCTGCAGACGGCTGGTGGAGTTTTCCGATAACTTGTATAAAAGACAATGAACCGATACTTGACTGCACTCGCGGCCTCGCTATGCCTGACGGCCGCATCCCAGTCCGGAGCGTCAGCTCAGGATTATGCGACCCCACAGGTTGTGGTGTCAGCGGATAAGGTACGCTACGGCGGCAAAATCTTTTACACTCACGTTGTGCAGGGACGACAGACCCTGTACTCCATCAGCAAGGCGTACAATGTCACCATACAGGAAATCTACGATGCCAACCCTACCTTGCATCTTGAGACGGAAGGCCTTAAGAAAGACCAGATCATTCTTATCCCGATAAAGGAAGGAGTGACCGGGAAAGAGCGGAAGGAGGACAAGGAACCTGCGGTGAACACGAAGGTCGAGACCACATCCGCGAAGGTGGAGGATCAATCCACACGGCATCCGGACGGCTCCGATGAATATTTCACCCACAGGGTAAAATGGTTCGAGGACCTGACCTCCATCGCAAGGAAATATATGGTCTCCAAGGAGTCCATTATGAATATAAACGGGATGACCTCGGACAAGGTCAAGCGCAAGGATGTGATCAAGATTCCGAGAGATCCCAAGAAATGGGAGAACGGTGACGCCACGGCCGCCGGAAGCTCTGCGATAGCCTCCACGGGCAAGACTGACGAAAACCAGGAGGCGGATGTCGAAGAGAAGCCAGCTGACAGCTGGTTTGACAAGATATTCAAGCCGAAGCGCGAGGTCGAGATCTCCCTACTGCTGCCTTTCAAAGCGTCCCAGAAAGCCGATCCGCAGATGATGGATTTCTACAGCGGAGCCCTGCTTGCGGCGAAGGATCTTGGCAATGACGGTGTCGATGTCAAACTGAACGTTTACGATGTCGCAGGTGGCACAATCCCGGTCACAGAGGAGAGATTCGCGCAAAGCGATTTTGTCATCGGACCGGTCTCCAACTCCGACATAGCCAGGACAGTGAACGCCAGCAAAGGCAAGTCCTGGATCGTCTCCCCTCTCGACCCTAAGGCCGAGGCGCTGGCGGACACCATTCCGAACGTGATCCAGGCTCCTGCTCCGACAAGCGCGCAGATTAAGGATATGGTCAGATGGATCCGCTCCGATATGGGAGCCTCTGACAAGGTCCTTCTTATCTCACAGAAAGGAGCCTCGACCAGTGGCTACCCGATGGAAGTCATCAATGAGGTCAACCATTCCGGCCTGCAGCACAGCAACTTCTCGTTCAACATTCTGGAAGGGAGGTCTATTATGGGCAGGCTCGCCGGGATGATGACCGGAACAGGCACGAACAGGGTCGTCATAGCCTCCGACAGCAAGGCGTTCGTGATCGAGGTGGTAAGGCTTCTGTACCTTGTCTCCAGCCAGAAGAAAGACATAGTCCTCTATAGCACGTCAAGGCTGAGGACTTACGAAGAGATTGACATTGAACAGCTCCACAACCTCAACCTTCACGCAAGCGTGTCCTATTTCGTGGACTACGACTCAAAGGACGTGCAGGAATTCCTGATGGAATACAGGGCGTTGTACAACACGGAGCCAAGCCGCTCGGCTTTCCAAGGCTATGACCTGATGAATTACTTCTCGAAACTGGGTGCGGAGAATTGGAAGAGTGATGGTTACGGCAAGACGGAAGGAAAGGGACTCCAGTCTGATTTCCACCTCGTGAAAACCAGCCGCGGAGGCTATGTCAACAATGCCGTGCGCCGGGTTGTCTATGAGCGTGACTACTCGGTAGTCAAAATCAAATAGAGGAAAGAAGAGACTTCGCGTTTTCTATGGCGGCGGCAGTGATACTGCTGCCGCTTAGCATTCTTGCGATCTCCATCACACGGGCCTCGCCGGTGATAGGCTTGACGGAAGTCGTAGCCTTGCCAAGCACGTCATATTCCTTCTCGACCAGATAATGAGCGTTGCCCTTGGCGGCGACCTGCGGGAGATGGGTTATTGCGAAGACCTGCATATCCTTGCCCATCGAACAGATCATCTGCCCCATCTTGTCAGCCACGCTGCCGGACACGCCGGTGTCAATCTCATCGAATATGAGCGTCGGCATATTCACAAACTTCGCCATCATCGCCTTGAGGCAAAGCATAAGGCGGGACATCTCACCTCCCGAGGCGCACTTGGCGACATCGACAGGATTGGTCCCGGATGCGGAGAACAGGAACCGGACGGCATCCGATCCGCAGGCGGACAACGGTGCCTCGGACAATTCAACTTTGAATATGGCGTAGTCCATCTCAAGCGAGCGGACTGATTCCGTGATCGCTTTGGAGAACGGTTCAGCGGCCTTTGCCCTGGCCTCGTGGAGACGCCGCGCTATGGCTTCAATGTTTTTCTTCTCCGCCGCCATCATATTCTCAAGCTCATCCTTGCGGGCCTCCAGAGCGGTGGAATCGAACAGTGACTCGGAAAGAGCGTCCCTTTTCCCGATCAGCTCTGCGATGGAGGTTGCGGAGTACCCCTTCATCAGGTCGTACAGAAGCGACAGGCGACCATCCACAGCCTCAAGCCGTTCCTGCGAAAGTTCAGTCCGGGAATTGATGGCCGAGACATCCTCCAGGATATCATCCAGCTCGGTGCGCGCGGAATCCACACGCTCAGCCAACGCGGCGGCCTCGGGAACAAACCTCGCAACCTTCTCCAGCATCTTCTGAGCCTCCTTCAAGGCCGAGGACAACGGCAAAGTCTCCGAATTGGGATCCGACGGATTGAACATCTCCTCGACCCCGCCAAGATTCTCCTTTATCTCCTCGGCATTAGCGAGCTGCTTTTGCTCCGCCTCCAGAGATTCGATCTCGCCGTCCTGAAGTCTGGCGTCCTCAAGCCTTTGGTAACGAGCCTTGATATATTCCTTCTCCTCGCTTAGCTTGGCCAGTCTGGCGGAGACTTCTGAATATTCCTTCTCTAGTGCCTTGAAAGCCTTGTAGGACCTGCCGCAATCCTCCAACAGAGTCTCGTTGCCGGCGAAGTGATCCAGCATCGAAAGCTGGAAGGACTTGTCGGACAGAAGAAGCGTCTGATGCTGGGAATGGATGTCCACAAGACGAGACGAGATGCTCTGGAGCACCTGCACGCTCACCGGAGAATCATTGATGAAGGAACGTGAGCGCCCCGAACGGTTCACGACACGGCGTATGATCAGCTCGTCGTCGCCGGAATCCACGTCATTCTCCTCAAGGATCGCCATCAGGTCCACATCCGAGGACGGAATCCTGAATACAGCCTCGACGACGCAGCTGTCAGCATCTCCGCTGATCACGGAAGCGTCTGCCTTGGCCCCTAGAAGCAGGGAAAGGGCACCGAGCAGGATAGACTTGCCGGCTCCGGTCTGGCCGGATATAATAATCAGACCCTCTGGAAAATCAACATCCAGAGAGTCTATCAAAACGTAATTTCTTATCTGTAGGGACTGAAGCATCGCCCCGGAAATTATTCAGCGTCAGAAATATTCTCCTTTGCGGAATGAGCGGCGGCATCCTCCTCGGCGCCAGTTCCCGCCATTCTATAATAGAGTTCCCCATCCTCGAATTCAGAGATGGCGATAAGATCCGGCTTAGGAAGTTTCTCGTAATATTTTGAGATCTCTATCTGCTCCCTGTTCTCGAAAACCTCGTCCATCGTGTCGCGGTCGGTACGGAAGTCCTCAAGCTTCTTTGCGAGTTCCTTCTTCTCGGCCAAGGCTATCTGGTTTGCCCTCTTGTAGAGGAGAACCACGGTCTCATAGATGTTGCCGGTTGGCTCGGCGAGGTACTTGATGTCCCTTGTGATTGTGTTTGTAGGGACTTTCTTCTTAATGTCCATATTCAAAAATATTCTTTGTCTATTAATATTACGAGGCTGGCTGTTCGGATTGTTTCAATATTTTCTTTCTGTCCCTTTCGAAGTCCTTTTCCTTCGCTCCAAGGTCCTCGTCAGCTCCTGTATAGCGTCCCAAGGCCTTCTGGGCACGACGGTAAAGCACATCCAGCTCTTTCCTGTAAGGGGACTCCGGCAGCTCGCCGATAAAGTTGTAGTAATCATCCACAAACGTCAGATAGCGCTCCTTCTGCTTGCTTTCCACGCTCAGGAAAGCATATTTGTAGGATGACTTGGCGATGTAGTAAAGAATGTCCTCACGGTAGATGTTCTCGGCGTCGTCCTTCAGAATGTTCTTGAACGCGACACGCGAGGATTTGTAGTCTTCCATCTTATAGTAGAGCTTTGCATTCTCGTAAGCCTTTTTGTCAAGCCTGTCGTTGAGCTCCTTGAGCATCTTGTGGCAGATGGCGTTGTGAGTGTTGCCCGGATTCTCGACAAGGTACTGGCTGATGACGCTTATCGCATTGTGGGTCGGGACCTGGTCCAGCTCGTAGCGCAGGGTCGAGCGATAGAGGCAGTCGATCCTGAGGAACGAGGCCTCTTCCGCGAACGGGCTGCGCGGGAAGTTGGTGATGAACTTTGTGAAGTTCGTCTCGGCTGTGTAATAGTCCTTGAAACGGTAGTTGCTCAAGCCCCAATAATACTGTACGGTGTCATCCCTGTCAGTTCCGCTGGTCAGGACCGCAAGCGACTCGAACAGCTGGGCGGCCTTGTTGTACTTGCCGTTGTTGAAGTAGTCAAAAGCCGCTGCGTACTTCGCGTCCACATCGTTACCGTTCAGAAGCACCTCATATTCAGACTTGCAGGACTGAAGCGACATTGCGGCGACGAGGGTCACGGCCAAGAATCTCAGAGTTGTCTTTATCATAATCTCAATAAATCATCAGTGCGACAAAAGGTATTTCTCCACCTCCAGCGCGGCGCGGCACCCGGAAGCGGCGGCGGTGATAGCCTGCCTGAACCGAGGATCCTGCACATCACCCGCCGCGAACACCCCTTCCACATTAGTCTCGGAAGTCTTGCCTTTGGTGATGATGTAGCCGTTCTCATCCGTCTCCACATATTTCTTGAATATGTCCGAGTTTGGATGATGCCCGATGGCCAGGAAAAATCCGTCGACCTTGACATCAAAAACCTTACCATCCTTGTCCTTCAGACGGACTCCGGTCACACCTGACTCATCTCCAAGCACTTCCTCTGTGTTGCAATTCCACAGGACCTCGATGTTCGGAGTGTTCCTGACCCTCTCCTGCATCGCCACGGAAGCCCTGAAGACATCCCTGCGGACAATCATATAGACCTTTTTGCAAAGGTTGGCGAGGTAGGTGGCCTCCTCGCAGGCCGTGTCACCGCCTCCTACGACAGCCACGTCCTTCTTTCTGTAGAAAAAGCCGTCACAGGTAGCGCAGGCGCTCACGCCCATCCCCCTGAATTTACGCTCCGACGGCAGACCAAGGTACTTGGCCGCGGCACCGGTCGCGATGATGACCGCGTCGGCCTCCAATTCGGTCTCACCATCGATTGTAACGCGGAAAGGCTTTCCTGAAAAATCAACGCCGGTCACGACTCCAGTCCTGATGTCCGCGCCGAGACGCTGAGCCTGGGCACGCATCCCGTCCATCAGCTGATTGGCGTCAACGCCTTCCGGGAATCCCGGGAAGTTCTCGACAACCGTGGTCGTGGTCAACTGGCCGCCAGGTTCCATTCCTTCGTAAAGAACGGGACTGAGAGCAGCTCTGGAAGCGTAGATGGCGGCGGTGTAGCCCGCCGGGCCGCCTCCTATGATAAGGCATTTGATTCTTTCCATATCCTTTGTTTCAATCTTACTCAACTTTCGCAAGTAGGCAACCACCTGCTGTCAAATACATTATCTCTCGTTCGAAGGTGATTGCCCACCCACATCATTTCACGTTACCCCTACCCTAAATCCCTCCCCTCGGGGGAGGAACTTGCTTTCACTGCAAGCAGTGAAGAAGAGCGGTGTTTCGCAAATGCGAAACTTGAGAATCTTAACTTACAAATATAGCCATAATTCGCAATTCCTCAAACAGTCTTTTCGCCATTGTTTGGGCCGATTTACGATTGTTTATTGGAATTTTTATAAATTTGCAGTCTAAAGGCTACTGAAACAGATGGAAAAAAACAACAAAGCTTTGACTATCGAGGATTTTCGCGAGCAGCTGAGAGAAAACGGACTGAAAGTCACCCCACAAAGACTGGCGGTGCACGAGGCTATGCTGAAGCTGGGCCACGCCTGCGCCGATATGGTCACGGAGGAGATCACGGCGGCCGGGAAGGCCAAGGTGACCGTGGCGTCCGTGTACAACATCCTGACGCAGCTTTCCCTGCTTGGAATATACAACCGACGGATGAGCGAGAACAACAAGATGTACTTCGATGTCAACACCTTCAAGCATTTCCATCTTTACGACACCGTGAACCATTCGTTCTCGGACGTCATCGACGATGAGTTCTACAGGCTGATCGAGGAAAAACTTCTCGGCCGCCGTTTCAAGGGCTACAAGATCGACGGGATCGACGTCCAGATCCTGGCGCATCCTTCTGTAAAGCAGAAAAAGTAGATAATTTTCGGTCTCCTCGACAGGCCCGTTGAGCGAAAAAAGGAAGCGGTCACTTCGATAAACTCAGTGACCGCTTTCGAGGGGTGCGATGTGGGGCTCGAACCCACGACACCCAGAACCACAATCTGGTGCTCTACCAACTGAACTAATCGCACCGTGTTAGAGATTGCAAAG
>CAVCRL010000056.1:0-13998 GCA_963604455.1 Lachnospiraceae bacterium
TCCAGTCGGCCTCGCCCTTGTACATCTGGCAGCGGGTCCGCCCGTGGATCGTGAGGGCCTTGATGCCCGTGTCCTGGAGCCTTTCAGCCAGTTCCACGATGATCTTGCTGTTCTCGTCCCAGCCGAGGCGGGTCTTGACCGTGACCGGCTTGCCGACGGCCTCGACTATCCGTTTGGTGATCATCACCATCTTGTCGGGATCCTTCATCATTCCCGAGCCGGCCCCACGGCCAGCGATCTTGCTCACAGGGCAGCCGAAATTGATGTCGATCACGTCGCATCCGTGTCCGCCCACAAGTTCCGGGGCGTGGTCCGCCATCTTGGCCGCCTCGACCATCGCGTCCGGATCGCTTCCGTAGATCTGGATCCCGACCGGGGCCTCGTCGTCCGAAGTCTTGAGCTTGGCGTAGGCCTTCTTCGCGTCCCGGATCAGGCCCTCGGACGGTATGAACTCCGTATAGACCATATCCGCTCCCTGCTCCCTGCATATTCCTCTGAAAGAAGCGTCCGTGACGTCCTCCATAGGTGCCAGAAGCACCGGCCTTTCCCCGAGATCTATATTCCCAATTGTCATATTGTCGCTATCCTTTGCCTTTCTTTACGCTTGGCATTTTCCTTGCGGTAAGAAACTGTTTTGATTAGTTTGAAATGTTCTTTGAGGTGAAAAAATCTTCATTTTCTTCCCGCTTCTTCAGTCAGATAGCACCGCTATCCTCCTTGGAAGAAGCGGTCGAACCTGAAGTTTTTCACTCTCAAATCTTCAAACAAACAAATCAAAACAGCTTCTGAAAGTATCATTTGTCTGCAAAATTACTATTTTTGTATGATAGTATAAAGGATTCGTTAAGTTAATAGTAGTGTATATGAAAGAGATAAAGACAATCGGTGTTTTGACATCAGGCGGTGACGCTCCGGGAATGAACGCGGCCATCAGGGCCGTGACCCGTTCGGCCATCTACAACGGATGGAAGGTTTTCGGTATTTATCGTGGTTACGAGGGACTCATTCACGGAGACCTTAAGGAACTGACCACAGAGAGCGTCAGCAACACGATCCAGAGAGGCGGCACGATTCTGAAAACCGCGCGTAGTGAGGAGTTTATGACTCCGGAGGGCCGTAAGAAGGCCTACGACAATCTGGTGAAGTTCGGGGTCGATGCTCTTATCGTCATCGGAGGCAACGGATCATTGGCGGGGGCTCAGGCTTTCGCCCACGAGTACGACACTCCTGTCATCGGTCTGCCAGGCACGATTGACAATGACCTTTACGGTACGGATTCCACAATCGGCTATGACACAGCGCTTAACACCATCGTGGAGTGCGTGGACAAGATCAGGGACACTGCGACATCCCACGACCGCATATTCTTTGTAGAGGTGATGGGCCGTGACGCCGGTTTCCTCGCTCAGAACTCCGCCATCGCCGCCGGTGCCGAGGCCGCCATCATTCCGGAGGACCAGACCGACATTGACCAGCTTGAGAAGTTCATCAGCCACGGCTGCCGCAAGAGCAAGAACAGCTCGATCGTGCTCGTCTCCGAAAGCCCGAAGGACGGGGGAGCGATGCACTACGCCGAAAGGGTGAGACAGGAATATCCTGAATATGATGTCCGTGTCACCATCCTCGGTCACCTCCAGCGCGGCGGATGCCCTTCCGCCTACGACAGGATCCTCGCCAGCCGTCTTGGCTACGCCAGCATCGAGGCTCTGCAGGAAGGCCAGCGTAACATTATGGTCGGAATCTCCAACAACGAGATCGTCTATGTCCCGATCGGCAAGGCCATCAAACTCGACAAGCCGATCGACAAGGAACTCATCAACGTCCTCGCCGTCCTGTCCATCTAACTGTTTGAGTGTCACGCCTTGGGATGAGTATGGCGTGCTTGTTTTACAAATCGTTAATGAAGCTCCAGTTGCGGAGAGGCCACGGCGGCCTACGCGCTTCGCGCGCCCTATCCGGGAGAATGGCCGCCGTGACCTCCCGCCACCGGAGCTCGATGGTAACGTTTTCGCCACAAAACGCCGCCGTCATAGTCAAGTTTACTCTCGACAGGATCGAAATTGGCTGTTTGTGCTCCCCTCGACAATATCACTAAGGCTTAAGGCAGGTTATCGGGACCACCCACACTCCATTGTCCATTTTGTAGGCATAGGCTCCAGTCCCTGTCAGAACCATCAGGAACGAAGGGGCTTTCATTTTATCAGTGTCAATTTTTGAAGCCAATGAAAGCAGCGTGGCTACCCCCTCGTCTATAAGCCTTTGCCCACCGAGTTTGATTTCTATCAGACCATACTTGCTGTTTCTCAGATGCAGCACTGCATCGCATTCAAGGTTATTCTTGTCCCTGTAATGATATAGACTGCCGTCGAGTGCTTCTGCATACACGCGCAAATCCCTCACACACATCGTCTCAAAAAGAAGTCCCATCGTGTTCAGGTCTGAAATGAGATCATCCGGGCCGATTCCCATAGCGGCGGTCGCTATCGAAGGATCAACAAAGTATCGGGTGTCGGATGTCCTTATGGCTGTTTTTGAGCGGAGATTCGGATTCCAGGCCGGGGCATCCTCCACGACAAACAATTTTTTGAGGGCGGATATGTAGGAAGAGATGGTTTCGCTTGTCATTGATCCGTCCGCATTGGACTTGAGATCCTCGTATATTGATGTGACCGGAGCCTGAGCTCCCTGAAAACGTGCATAGCTTTTAAGCAGGCGTAGGGTGAAATCCTTGTCTCTCTCCACGTCGTCTACTGCTGAGATGTCAGTACTTGCGATTGCGTTAATGTAATTGAATGATTGCCTGAGAGCACCTTTTTTTGACATTGTCAATGCCGCCGGCCATCCGCCTCGGCATATCAGCCAAGCCAACTGCTCGATATCCAATTTATTGGACAGATATGCCGCTTCGGTCTTGTTTAGGAACAGGTCATTAAGGCTCAGTTGTCCGTTTGACTCACCGGATTCCCACAGGCTCATAGGACGCATTTTTATCCACGCGGCTCGTCCGGTTCCAGAATGCTTGATTCTCTCCAGTTTTTCCTTGGGGATGACGGTTGAACCCGTGAAAATGAACTGCCCGGTCTTGGTCTCCCTGTGATCCACTTCAAACCTGGCCGCATCCCATAGTTCGGGAGCGTCCTGCCATTCGTCTATCAGGCGAGGTGTGTCGCCTTTCAACAGAATACTTGGTGAATTCTGAGCCAAGGCAAGATATGTCCCGGAATTGCCGGGATCATTCATATACACAATACTTCCCGCTTGCTGTTCAGCGGTGGTGGTCTTTCCACACCATTTTGTCCCTTCTATCAGGACCAAACCTGCCGCTTCAAGATTATCATTGAGAATGCCATCGGCTACTCTGTTTCTATAGTTCCCCATACGGCAAAAATAGCGGTTATTTCCTAAATAATCAAATTATTACGAAATTTTATTCCGTCAGTTGGCCGATTTTTATTCCGTCAGTTGGCTGATTTTTGTTCCGCCAGTTGGCGATATGGTTTTCTTTCTCTTTGTACTAATTCGACAAGTTGTGTCTTTAGTGACTGGGCGACCTTGTGAATTGCGTGGCGGATAAAGGATTAATTATTAGTGATATAAGCATTGATCTAGAGCCGATTATGACATAAGGTCAGTGCTTTTGTTGTTGATAGTCATCTGTTTGAGTGCCACGCCTTGGAATGAATATGGCGTGCTTGTTTTACAAATCGTTAGTGAAGCTCCAGTGGCTGAGAGGCCACGGCGGCCTACGCGCTTCGCGCGCCCTATCCGGGAGAATGGCCGCCGTGACCTCCCGCCATCGGAACCCAACGGTAACGTTTCCGCCTTAAAATGCTGCCGTCATAGTCAATTTTACTCTCGACGGGAGCGAATTTGATTGTTTGTGCTCCCCTCGACAATTCACTATGCCTGAGGCAGATTATCGTGGGTTGTATGATGGCCTGACTATGGGCGCTCGGTGATTCCTCCGAGGTGAGACCAGAGCCAGTGGGATTCGTAGAGGGCTTTGGTGCCTTTCGGGACGGTAACCTTGACGGCGGAGCGGTCTGTGAGGAAGAAAAAGAACCCCGAAGGATCCGGCTCGCTTGTGGAAATTTTGTCAATGTCCTCCTTTGTCTTCCAATTCAGTTCGACCTCAAGAGGGGTTTGGGATTCGTTGAAAAATCTTGTTCCGATATGTTTTACAGATTCCGGGATGATTATCTTGCTGATACCAGTGTAAGTGATTGAGTATCTATCAATAACCTCTACGCCGTCCTTGATGGCGAACACACCGGAGGCCTTTTCCGGAAGCCAGGACAGTACTTCTGTCTCGTCGCTGAATGTTCCTGCTGAATAATAGCAATGCGAATACAACGCTCCATCGTGGGTGTAGAAATAATCCCGTTGACTTTCCGAGGTTTTAGGTGTTGTGACAATCTCAAGTTTCGGACAGCCTTCAAACACTGGATTGTTGGTGTTGAACGATTCCATAGTGGAGGAGAATGTTATCCTTTCAAGATTTGAGCAGCCGTAGAAAGCCCAGGCATTAATGTATTCAATCCCCTCGCCAAGAGTTACGGTTTTAAGGTCGGTGCAATCGCAGAACGCTCTGTTCCATATTTGTTTGACGGAATAGGTAATCCCATCATATTCAACCTGTCCGGGGATGGCGATATTCCCGCTGTATTTGTTTCCGTCCGGGTCGGGAATCACTCTTGCCGAGTTTGGACTACGATAATATTCATACCACAGTCCGTCAACCTTGAATTTGGATTCCGCTTCTTTCACTGTGACCGTGCAGTAGGACTTGAATCCGCCGTCATCGGTTGTCACGCAGATTTTCGCTGTTCCGGCGGCGATGCCTTTCACATTGCCTTGGGAATCGACTGTCGCCACTGACGGTGTGTCGGATTCCCATTTCACCATCTGGTTCGTCGCGTCCTCTGGTTTGATCGTGTAGGTGAGTTTGGCGGTTCCTCGCAAAGACAGGTTTACGGCCCACGGATTGATCTCCACGCCAGAGACAGGCACATTCCTGCTCTTCACGGTCACCTTGCATTCGGCGGTCTTGCCTCCGTCCTCGGTTGTGACGGTGATTGTGGCCTCTCCTGCCTTCAGTGCCGTGACCTTGCCGTTCTCGTCCACGGAGGCGATGTCGGTCTTGTCGGACTTCCATGTCACCCTCTTGTTGGTCGCGTTGTCCGGCTTGACCGTGGCCGTGAGGGTTTCGTTTTCTCCTTCAGTCAGAGTCAACTCCGATCTGTCAAGTGAAACCTCGGTGACATTCACGACTTTTGTCTTGACAGTGACCGTGCTTTTCCCGGACTTGCCTTCGGCGGTGGCGGTGATGGTGGCGGAGCCGGCCTTTATGCCTTGCACGTTTCCGTTGCCGTCAACAGTGGCGATGGCCTTGTCGGAGGATGACCAGATAATGGTTCTGTCGTCGGCAGTCGCGGGGGAAATCTTGGCGGTCAATTTGACGGATCCGCCTTCTGTAATCTCAACTTGGTCAGGAGAGACGGTGACAGAAGATACGGTAATATCTTCCGTTTCCTTACCTTTACAGGAAACGATGATCAAGGCAGAAACGGCTGATGCCAGTATGGTGTGCAGTAATGTGCCTTTATAAAGATAGCTATCCATAAGTGATGAAATATTAAAGACTTAATGACTATTGTAGAATCTGCTCCCAGGTCTTGTTTACGAAGACAGGAGGCGTGGAGACCGTACGCTCACGGTTCTGCAATGCGGCCCAGGTGACAGACCTGGTTTCCTTGTGCGCCTGGTCCCACTTGACGAACGTCTCGTAGTCCGGAGTCCAGGACGTGCCCTCGGACAGTCTCATCACACGGATCCATATAGCCTGACGTGACGGAGCGTTGAACCGCTCGGTGGCGCTCTGGTACCTCATCATACTGTTCTCGGTCGGCCTGTAAACGCCTGAATCGTAGGCTCCCGCACCCTCGAACACTCCGAGGTTCTCCCCCTTGTAGCGGCTGTCCTTGAGGAAAGCGCTCCACTTGACCTTGTCAGGATCGGAGGTGAAGTCCGTGTTCCGGAACCAACCGTATTTCTCCTTGTTCGCCTTTATGTAGTCAATCTCATCCTGAGGGATTTTTCCAAGAACCGAGTAGGAATATTCATCATCCAATTTGCCGATTCCGTGTCCCACCAGCTCGTGGATGAGCGTGGCTGTCAGATTGTCCTTGGAATAGCCTGTGGCGTTCCAATTCTTGTAAGGAAGGAACGCTATTGACGCACCTTCTCCGTAACCGGCTGATGTCGTCGGCCTTACCATATATGTCGTTCCGGCCGAACGGTAAGAGTTCATAAGGACGAGAACCGTCACATCGTTCATCCGGGACGCGCCCACAGCCTTTTTGGAATATTCAAGGACCTTGTCAATGTCTCCGCCGCAGGCCGCGCCGTTGCCGAACCTTCCGCTGAAAGCGGTGGATGTGGCGTTGGCATATTCCTCATTTTTGGAGACCGCGTTGACAAGATAGACATTGAACCTGTCCTTCAGGGACTTCATCGGCTCCATCGAGAATATTCCGTTGACAGCGTCGTCTGCCATCCTGCGGAGGGTGCCGTCGGCGATGAGCCTGTCGGAGAACGCGTCGCCCGTGATGACGATGTCCGCGCCGTTGCCGGTGGAGGCTTTCTTGAGCGTAACTACCTTGCCGTCAGCGGAATAGTCCTTGGATTCGTAATATTCCTCCTTTGTGCCGAAGACATCGGAAAGGTATGTCATCACATTGTCAAGCCGGTCTTTTCCTCGATCAGGCAATGTCGTGTAGGTCACGGTCTTGTCCGGCCCGATGATCACGATGGAGTTCTCAGAGGCACCGGGGTACATCCGCTCTCCGCGTTCGGCGTCGAACTCCCGCAGACCGTCCTTGTACATCCAGGAGACGAATGACTTCCACCCCACGTGGAACGAGGAGAGAATATTCTTGAACTCAGCGACATTGGCGTTCTGGTCGTTCGGATTGTTGTTGTCGAAATAAGTGATGACACCAAGCCCTTTGTCCTTGTTCTTGTCATAGAATGTGGACAATCTTTCGATGAAGCCTTGGGCGTTGCCGGACATCGGGTTGACGCTCATCAGCAGAGTGTAACGGTTCTTGCCGAGCTCTTGCTCAAGGTCGATCGTGGAGCCATCGATGGCTTTCGTCTGAAATGCCTTTGGAGCCGGAAGACGCGAATCCTGAATGTCTTTCTGGGTGAAATTGTTGCTATAGACGATTCCTGTCCACAGATTCCAGAAGTTATCCAGACGTGAGACCTCTGCAGGGATCACCCCGGACAGTTTGTTTCCGGACAGGTCGATCTTACGAAGGTTGATAAGGTTCCCCAACTCCGCCGGAATGGAACCGGACAAGCCGCAGCCCCAAAGTGACAGCTCCGTAAGCTCGTGAAGATTACCGAGTTCCGGGATAAGAGACCCGGTCAGATTGCAGCCTCCCAGATTAATCGTTTTGAGTTTGGTCAGATTGGCTATGGATTTCGGAATCGGCTGCGCATCCATCCCCGAAGCGCCTGTGATCCTGAGTTCTTCCAAAGTTGTCAAGCCAAACAAGGATTCCGGGAATCTGCCACCTACCGGATAAAACTGAAAACGTAATATTTTCAGGTTCTTCAGTTTTCCGATGGCCTCCGGCAAGGGGTACGATTGTTCCGGCACCTTCCCGTAGTTGGAGATACATAGTTCCTCAAGCTTTTCCAGGTCTGCGATCTCATCCGGAACGCGGCCATAGACCTCACAATCGATCAGCACGACAGCCCTCACACGCTTTCCGTCAGCGGTCATTGAGACTCCATACCATTCCGACACCGGCTTGGATCCACACCAGTTGTCTTTGTGCGTCCAGGAATCTCCGTTGTTGGCCTTGTAGAAAGCGATCAGAGCCTGGCGCTCCTTCTCAACGTAGGAAGGATCCGGTTCCGGGTCCTGTCCCTTGACAGTCACCTTGCACGTGCCGCTACGTCCTTCCACAGTCGCGGTGACATCAGCCGTGCCTGCTTTGATGGCGGTCACGTTACCGTTGTTGTCAACGGTGGCGATGTCTTTATCGGACGAGGCCCAAGTGACGGTCCTGCCGGCCGCCGCCTCCGGTGAGATCCTGGCGGTCAATTTGGCGGATCCTCCTTCGATGATTTCCACGCTTCCCGGCGAGACGGTAACAGATGAGACGCTTATGGTCTCTTCCGCTTTCGGGTCACACGACGCAAAGGCAAGGGCCACTATGGCCGATGTCCACAACACAGAGATGGTTCGCTTGATGCTCATATTGGTTTAATTGTTTTTTTTTACCTATAAAGATCACCTGATGTAACGTCCAAAACATTCTGGGATATTCAAGACGCAAAATTAGCCAGTGTGCCGCAAAATGAATATGGTAAAAAAGGCATTTTATGTTTCTTTTGCCATATTTTCCTCTTGCTCCACAGCCTTTCGTCTGCCAAGCGATGCCCGCGTGATCATATTTTTCCTGAAATATAGACTTCCCCATTTCCTTAAATATTGCCATACGTGCGCCTCTGTGAGCGATCTTACACATTATCCGTTGAATAATTTGTTCCACGGATAATGCTCCGTAGCTTTGCAGGCAGATAAACACTTAAACAATGAAGACTAAAAACATCTATGCGGATCCCACCATTGACTTCGCGTTCAAGAGGATCTTCGGGACCGAGAGGTTCAAGGACGCGACAATCGGGCTGCTCAACAGCATCATCAAGGATGTCAACATCGTTGACGTCTCTTTCCTCAACACGGAGATCGTCCCCGAGAACAAGGACGACAAGAAGTGCGTCATCGACATTCTGGCCACTGACGACAAGGACAACAACTTTATCGTGGAGATGCAGAACGCCAAGCAGGTGACATTCCTTGAGAGGATGGTCTATTACACGGCCAAGGTCATCGCGCAGCTTGAGGGTGAGGTTGGCTCGGCGGAATACAACCTGCACTCGACGTATGCCATCGCATTCCTGAACTTCGCCTCGGAGGCCGTCACAGGGATCAATGGAAGGTACGACCTCCACTATTACACTGTGGACGAGGCATCCGGCCACAGGCTGCCGGCCAGCCCGGAGTACCACTTCTTCGACCTGAACGCGTTCAAAAAAATCTCTAAAGGGATAACCAACGAGACCGATTATTGGTTATCTTTGCTGACGGGGTCGAAGGAGATGGACAGGATGCCGGACTGGGCCAGGGGCGACAAGGCCTACGAGGCCTACTTCGAGGCTTCCACAAGAGCCAACTTCACACCCGAGGAAACCATTCAATACGAAAAGGATATGATGACCGAACGCGACAGGATCAACTCCATCAACTACGCAAAGTGGGAAGGAGTTCAAGAAGGCAAATTACAGACTCGGCGAGAGATCGCCGAGGCGTTGAAGGCCAAGGGAATAGACGCAGGAACAATAGCTTCTTGCACGGGACTCTCCGTGGAGGACGTTAACGCACTTTAGACAATAAAAAGAGTGCCCCGTCGCACGGATCGTGATATCCTTCAAGACCTTGTTGTACGCTTGCCTTCCGCAGGAACGAATATGCCCCGAATTGTCGCCACAGAGGGATAAAAGGAACTCTAAGGGAACGAATATAGGGAATAATGTTACCGAGAGGGTGCTTCGGCGAGCTCAGCGACCGATCAGATGTTGACTCAGCGACCGACCGGACGTTGGTTCTGTGATTGGCCGGACGTTGACTCGATGATATGTTGATGTGGGTTCGGCTATCGATTGAATGTTAGCCCTGCGACCGATCAGGTGTTGGTTCGCCAACTGACATTTATAGTCATTGTGAGAGTGAATGTTCCCGATTCTGTCAGCCAAAGTTTCAGAGGGGATGAATATGGCGGCCCTTCACCCGGACAGGGCGCGCGCAGCGCGTAGGCCACCATATTCCTTCCCCCTCTGAAACCTCAAACAAACAAATAAACAAACAAAAACACACAACAAAACACTATCGAGGCATCTGCGCCCCGTACCCCGGCATCGCGCCGAAGATCAGAAGCGCCTTCTCCCAATTGTAGCGGTTGGCGTACATTGTGACCGATGAAGTCATAGTGCCGATCTGGTTCATACCAAGAGCCGACCGGAAAGTGTTGACCGCCGAATTAGGATTATGCTGCATCTCAGCCGAATACGAGGCATTGAGGAATCCCTTGAGATAAGCCTCGTCAATCTTTCCCTTGAATATGTTCGCATCCTTCACGGTAGTGTTGCCACTCTCGGCGTCGAGATATTCAACATCCGAGAAGTCGGCGCTGCTGATGTTGATGAAATTACCGCCTCCCGGAATTGAAATGTCACCCATCCTATTGAGGAAGAACACATTGTTCTCCACGCTGGTCTTGCGTGTGGCCTCACGGTTCCTGTCGCTGTCGATGTGCGTGTAGTCGAGAGCGGTCATCATAGAGCAGCCGAAGATGTTGTTCGCAAGGTGGCAGTCCGTGCCCGGCTGGAAGCGGAATCCGTATCCCATAGTCTCAAGATTCTGCTTGAACGACCACATAAACAGCAACGTGTTGTTGGTGAATTCAACCTTGGAGTTCACCTTAGGATCCGAGCCACGGACATCCATCGCCTCCATCCTGCAGTTCACGAATATGTTGTTGTCGATGTACATCGAACCTCTGAAAAGACCGAGAATCACGTGGTTAGGGGCATTGATGAAAGCACAGTTACGCACGGTCAGGTTCACGTTGGAGTTGTTCATATAGAGAATGCAGGTCTCCTTCGTGTAGGTCTCAAGGTTGGAGAGGTCCGCGCCGCCCATACCTTTCGTCCCGATCGGATTCATCTTCGTTGTCTCCACACCTTCCGGCTGCCCCTTCTGGTTCTCGTCGTTGCCGGAATAGTAGGAAATTGAGTTGCCACGATCGAATATGATTCCGTCGAACAGAACCTCGGCGTTGCGGTACTCGACATTGCTGTCGTACTTGCCCACGTTGACCTCAAGCTGCACTGTCGGAGCCTTGGCGGTACCGTTGGACTCCGGAGTCGGCTGAACCATAGTGCGGTAATTCAGGATGTCACGCTGGGAGAAGTCCCCGTTGAAGCCGCCGTAGATGTACACCGGCTTGCGGACGAAGATATTCCCGCAACGGAGAAGGCCGTAGTAGTTGCCTGCGGCCACATAGACCGTGGATCCGGCCGGAGCGATGTCAAGAGCCTTCTGAATATTCTTGAGCGGAGTCGCAGGGCTCAGACCGTCATTCTTGTTGTTACCGGACTCGCTGACATAGTAGATGGTCCCGTTGGCATTGGCGGCCACACGGCCGTTGCCCACAGCCGGAGCCTTTCCACCACGACCGTTCAACGCATCGTTAGCCCCTTTCTCAATGGCCCCCTCAACTTTGTCCAACCCTTTCTGGATGGCTCTGTCCACACCCATAGTGGTCCTCGTGGTGGCGGCGTTCTTGGCACGCTTGCCCAACTGGTTCAGAAGATTCTGCCCCTGAGCGGGCATATTCACCGACAGTGAAAGCGTGAGAGCGAGAACCGCTCCCAACGCTTTTTTCAAATTCCTTAAATATGTCATTTCCATTTATTTCTAAAATTTTTGAATATTACCTTATGCCGCAGGCACAGCCTTCTTTTTGCGGGACAGGAAGATGATCAGCGCGATGGCTATCACGATCAGGGATATTCCCAGAACAGGTCTGTATGCCAGCCAGGCGATGGCGATGACAATGAACGACCACGCGAAGCCCACGAGAGAGCAGACAAGGCCAACGCCGGCGCCGATGATGTTCGCGACGAACGGAACCACCTTCGCAAGTGTCTCAAGGAATCCGAATATGCCCTTCAAGCCACCGATGACAAGGAATATACCCAGGAACCTGAGGATCCAGAGCCACATCTTGTTGGCTGAATGCTGCCCCTCGTACATCTGGTCGGCAGACTGTGCGCCCATCTGAAGGACATCGAAGTTCTTGCCGTTCTTAGAGGTGTAAGGCACGAACGTGTCGCCGCTGACCTGGGCCATAAGGGAAACCTCGGCAGGAAGAACCTTTGTGAAGGTCACGCGAACGTCACCGACCTGAGGTGTGCCAGACTTTGATCCAAAGCTGATCACATTGTTCTGGATCTTCACGGTAAGTGTTGTGTCGATCAGGCATTCTTCCTTGAAGAGTTCCTTTGTGATCCTTTCGGTGTCCTTCTCGGAGAAGAGGTAAGGCTGCTCACCGCTGATGGAAGCGATCTGGCTCTTGGTCAGCCTGTAGGCACCGAAAGTCACGTTCTCCGCCGTCTGCCTCAAGTCCTCAACCGCGATCCTGATCCTGTTCACACCCTGATACTCAGGATCGTGGAACTCCTCCGAGTTGACAGGTGAGTCCACCCATTTCTTCTCATAGGTGTAGGTCGTCGTGGTCTCCTGACCGCCTCCCACCTTGTCCTTGGTCTTGCTTTGAGAGCGCTCTACCCACTGGTAGTACTCAACCTTTCTGACAAACTTGACAGCTGTCACTCCGACGCCGAAATCCGGGTCGATGAGAGAGTCGATCGTGGCCGTCATACCGGTAGCGTGGACGAGTTTCCCATCGAACTGAGGGTCAACAGTGCCTATGTCGGTCATCTCAACGGTCACGCCAGCGGCCTCGTTGAGCATTTTGGTAGTCTTGACAGCCCTGCCTTCATTCCACCAAAGGAGGATCGTGCCGACGATGATGAGAAGGAAACCGGAGCCGATGCCCCCGAATGATTTCTTCACGCGCTGACCATACGTGGTCTTCGTTGTTTCTGTGTAAGCCATAAGTGCTTGAATTTTAGTTTGTATTAATTATGTGATGATTTACTTGATGAAGAATCCGCCTCTTGTGCCGACTCCGAAGAAGTAGGTCTTGCCGTACTTGCCTCCGCCCATATAGTCCTGGGCGAAGCCGTAGTTGGTGGCGTAACGCTTGCCGTCCCTCTTGATGTCAACCCAGGCGCTGACACGGCGGCGCACGATGTTGCCGAAACCGTCACGGTCGATCTGCCAGGTGGAGTTCAGGATAGTGACACGCTTGGCATCCTCCTCCGGGAACTGCGCGCGGGCGGCGGCCAGGCAGGCGTTCAGGAAGGCCGCGTCACCCATCTTGGTGGCGGGCCAAGGCTGCATACTCGCGGCGATCGCTGCCTCCTGGGCGGCCTTACGCTCGGCCTCTTCCTTTGCCATCTGCTCTTTCTCCGCCTTGTACTCGTCCCTCAGCTGAGGTGCGGTCTTGACAGGATTCCTGGTCTGGAACTCCTCGGAGGTCTGGGCTATGGCCGACTTCAGGTCAGCGAGAACTTGATCGTAGCGTGGGTCGCTTTCAAGCAGATAGCCGAAGGAAGCGTTGAGGTTGTAGGCTGAATATGCCCAGTCAAGGTACCACTCCTTCATCTTCCCTGAATATTCATTGGACTTTCCGATCTCGAACTCAATCTGATTGTAGGTTCCGTCCGCGAACTTGGCCCTGTCTTCCTTCGCGGTCGCCGCCTTCTTTGGCAGTCCGGCCCAAAGTTTCGCCCAGATCTTGCCGTAGGCGGCGTTGTAGTGATCCTTGTACTCATTGTACCTGAACTCGTCCTTGACGCCTTCCGACTCCCGGACGATGTTCTCGATGAAATTGTACATCGCGCCAGATCGGGTGAAATATTCAAGTTCCTGATTGTCGAAGTTCTGTTCCTCAGCAGCCTCTTCCATCCTATAGAGATAGTAAAGGGCGTTGGCGATGACGGTCTTGCTGTTCATAGTCATAAGGTGAAGATCGTTCTTCCACTCCTGGAGCTGGTCCCAGGACGACTTCGCGTTGCCTTCATAAAGGGTTCCCTGCTGGCCTTTGATCCTCACGCAGTCGCCCATGTCGGAGTTCCAGAATTTCTCCTCGTCCGGACGCACTCCGTCCTGAATGTTCTGGACTGTTTCCGCGACCTTCTCCTTCGCGGTTTCCGGGGCCGCGGTCTTCGTCTTGGACACCTCGTTCTTGACTTTGTTTTTAAGGGCGTTCCCCAGCCCGCCCAGCTGTGCGT
>CAVCRL010000057.1:0-13617 GCA_963604455.1 Lachnospiraceae bacterium
TCCGAGTCCGAAAGGATTGCAAAGATAGGGAGAAATCCATTAATATTCAAATAAATCTTTTTGGGGAGCGCTCCTTTCGACAGATCCTTTCGGCGGACAGGAGGGGCATATGTGGAGGGTGTGTCCCTTCGACAGGCTCAGGGACCTATTTGCGGTTATCGTGTGGTACCTGTGCTGATGTCGGTGCCGCCGCCGGTGGCGGTTTCGAGGGCCTGGAGGGTATTCTTTTCGTCGGCGGAGAGGTCTTCGGTCAGGGAGGCGGAATATTCAAGCTCGCTCTTCTTGGCCTCTATGGCCTTCTGGGATTGCTCGTTCTGCTTGAGGGCCTGCTCCACGCCTTTCTCGAATATGTTGTGGATGGCGGTGGTGAGGCTGAGGGTCAGGCTGTTGACCTGATCGTCGAACAGAGGGATGTTGCGGCTCTTGTACTTCGTCTTGCCGAGCTTCCATTTCCAGTCGTCGAAGGTGCCGTTGAGGTTGATTCCGAACTTGAACGGAATCGGGGACTTGAGGGCGGAGAGGTGGTACTTGAAACGCTGGTCGAAGCCTTGCAGACCGCTTGCCGCAAGAGAGTAACGGTCAATGTCCAGCAGGAACGGGAATATCTCCAGCTGGTTGTCCTTGATGATGCCCCTTATGGACAACGACTCGATGTGTGTGGAGTCCTTGTCTTTGAACATCAATGTCTTGCGAAGCTTGTTGAGCTCATCGCTCTCGGCCAGTGAGAGATCCCGGCCGTCTATCTTGATGATGCCGCTCAAGGACGGAAGCACGATATTCATAGAAGTGTCGATGGAGCTTGTGGCGGCGATCTCGCAGTCGAGAAGCCCCTTGAAGGACTTGAGCATAGGCACGATGCTGTCCACGGCAGGGAACATCTGGATCACTTTCTCGGCGGTGATTCCGGCGAAAGTGAGGTCGAAGCCGGCCTTGAGATCTTTCTTGGTGCGGGTCGAGTAGAAACCTTCGAGATAGACATCGCCCATATTCGTCGTCGCCAGTGTGTTCGTCGCCTGAAGGCAACGCTCCTTCATCATCAGATCGGAGGCTACCCAGGATGTCTCAAGGTTAGAATATCTGATCTTGTTCGCCTCCAAAGTGACCTTTGCGTTGAGGTTGGACGGCAGCACGAGAAGCGATGTCGTGACGGTAGTGTCCGCATCGGTCAACTCCTTGACACTGTTGAGGTAATCATCGTCGTCAACTCCTGAGAGCGCGGCGTTGTGTCCCGGAGGTGTGAATTTCTTTCCGGCGTTGATGGCTATGAGGATCTCATTCACGTCTATCACATCCGAGGATATTCCTAAATCCAGATTCAGCTGTCCTTTGCCGGAGGTCAGGATTCTTTTCAGGCCGGTGAGGCGGCCTTTCGCCGAGATGTCGGACACCCCGGAGCGTAGGGATAGCTTCTTCAGTTCAATGGCATTGTTGGAGAACTTGCCGCTGAATCCAGTGATCCGGTTGTCAAGAGGGTAGTAAGGGGAGATGACAAGGCCCTCGCCGACATTGACATCTCCGGTGATGTCCCAGTTCTTGATGTAGCCCGCGATAGATTCGCCGAGTTGGATCTTGATGTCATTCTTCTCGAAATCCTTCTCGGAGAGATAGTCCGGCAACGAGGCCGCTGAATATCTTCTGAAGGCCCTCTTGAACAGCGAGTCCCGTTTCACTCCAGGATAGACCCTTTGCAGAGAGTCCAGCAGATGCTTCCTGCGGATCTGCGTCTCCACCGAGTTCGGATGGGCGGCCACAGACAGGTTGGCGTCCTGGACGGAGAATCTGTTGACACCCTCACGGAGCGTTATCTTCTTGTTCTTGCTGGACAGGCTGAGGAACGGCACAATGTGCTTGCCTATCAGATTCTGGCTCAGTTTGAATGTGTTGGCTGAACCGATCGCCCCGACGAAGCACGAGTCAAGGTCCATCATACCGATGGATGAGATGTCAAGATGGCCGTGGATAGGATGCCGGTCCGCTTCCCCGGCCATAGGCTCTTCGGAGTTGTGGGCCGAAAGGCTCAGTCCGGTGCCACGGATGAACGTCGAGGCTCCATATTCAGCGAACACACTGTCAATCGCCACCATCAGGCCGCTGTGCCGATGATCGCCCTCGCCGTGCTCGTTATGATCCTCTTCCTCGTGGTTGAACGCCCCGAGACTTATGTCAGTGTGCCCGATGTAGGCGAGCAGGGTGTCCTTAGGAACTCTGATCTGGATTCCGTTGCTCTCCAGAAGTCCCTCCAGTCCGATTTCAGAAAAGTTGAACAGATCCAGCTGCGAAAGCCGGAATCCGCCCTCGATGATGCCCTCAAGGTCTCCGTGCGCGGTGAGGCCGAGGCTGTCCGGAAGGTATGTGGCCAAAGAGTCCAGCACGAAATGAAGGTCGGAGCTGATGTCGAACAGCGGGTCGCCGCCCAACAGATCCTCCGCCGTGCCGCTCAGCGTCACTTTCATCCCGTTGACGCTGAAGCAGAAGTCTGGCACCTCGGCTGAGAGTTTCCCGTCCTTGCTCCTCGCCGTGATATCCAGATCGAACCGTCCGTCCCCGTCGATCCCTTCCCAGCCGATCCGCGAATCCGGCACCTGAATCTGCATTGAAAGAGGCGGCAGCCCGCCGTTGCTCTTGTCATAGAAACCATCGCAGGTGGCATTGACCGTCAGCAGCGCGTCGGTGCGTAACTTCTTCAAAACCGGAAAATTATCTCCGAAATATTCAATCAATTCATTGACGGAAGCCTTGTCGATGCCGGCCGCAGCCTTGATGTGAATATTATTCCCCGAAAAGTCGGCTTTCCCGCTGGCATTCAGCCCGATGGTCGCGATCGAAGCCCTCATCTTCTCCACCGAAACAACCTTCTTTTTAAGTTCAGGGAATATGTCCCCTTTGATCTCCACCGGAATCGCCATTCTCCCGGAGGACTTCAGTCCGAGGAATAGCCGCGATTTGAGATTCACATCAAAATGCCCTGTTTTCTCCTTGATTCCAAGATGCTCAAGCCCCAAAGCGACCGTGTCAGCAGGCAGACGACCTGCCACAAAAAGCGAATCCAAGGACAGGTTCACCCTCTCGATCTTCCCTCTCCTCGCATCATAATGTCCTTTGGCTGAAAGACTTTTAAGGAATATGCACCCGAATATGGTGTCCGACGGGTTGGTATAGACCACGAACGGCCGGCCGTCAAGGCTTACCTTGCCGATCGAGATCGGGGGCAGGGTAGATGATGATGAC
This sequence comes from Lachnospiraceae bacterium, assembly GCA_963604455.1. Classification (GTDB taxonomy): domain Bacteria; phylum Bacteroidota; class Bacteroidia; order Bacteroidales; family UBA932; genus Cryptobacteroides. Next base: position 3,229 of record CAVCRL010000057.1, read on the forward strand.
GAAGTGTTGCTGTCCTCTTTCACGGAGCCGTCACCGAACATATTCCAGTTCGCGGAGGTCGAATCGTACTGATGCGCGAATATCCTCGGATGCACCAGCATCGCGTGCCGGATCCGGATCCTGCCGACCGCCGCCGCAAGGTAATTAACTGATACTGATAATTTTCTGAAATGAGCCAGCGTGTCGGCCGTCTCTCCGCGTCCCGAACCGAGCAGATAGCCTCCCGGAACGTCCAGCGAATCGAAGGCGGCGAACCTGTCGTGAGGATAGGTGATGGAGAAGTCGTCAATCGTGACATTGAGGTTAGGGAAACTCCTGAACATCGAAGCCTTGATGCCGGAGAACGCTACATCCCCGTCAACATATTCACTGGCCAGCCTGTCCGCCACGCGCGTCAGCACATTGGAGTTCAGGGCCACCTGAAGCACGATCACGACAATCGCCCATATTCCCAAAAACGTCCACAGCACCGGTTTCAGCCAGCGCCACATTGCACGTTTGAAGATCCTCTTTTCCATAATTCATTACAAACTTACATAAAAAACCGCGTTTTTGCGCTTGCTTGCATAAGAATCCGGAAGTTTTCGGAAGAATATGACTATATTTGGGCGTGGCTCCTTGTCCGGGCTGAAACTTAAAGCGTTGACAAATGAACATCCGACAATTTTCTTTGGCCCTTTGCGGCCTTCTCGCAGGCGTCTCCTCCTTCGCCCAGGTCATCTATATCAATGATTCCGATGGACGTAACGCCCGCAGCGATCATTTTTCCGTGACGGGGAAGCCTGTGACGGCCTTTTCTTCTGTGCCGGTATCAAACGTAAGGCTGCGTGAGGGGTTGTTCTCGGAAAGATACGCCTTGAACCGGAACTACCTGATGAGCCTGGACAGCGACAAACTCCTCCAGAATTTCTATTATGAGGCGGGAATATCCAAGACCGGCCACACGGAACTGAACAAGGATGGGAATTACGGTGATTTCCACTGGGGGTGGGAGTCGCCGAGCAGCCAGCTCAGGGGGCATTTCCTGGGGCATTGGCTTTCGGCCGCGGCCTATCTGTACGCCGAGACCAGAGATCAGTCCGTAAAGGAAAAGGCTGACAGGATCGTGGAGGAACTGGCCCTTTGCCAGAAGAACAACGGCGGGGAATGGGCAGGCTCCATTCCGGAGAAATACCTCCGGCTTATGGCTGACGGCCAGCCGGTCTGGTCGCCTCAATACACTCTGCACAAGACCCTTATGGGACTCTACGATATGTATGCGATGACCGGATCAAGGAAGGCGCTTGAGGTGCTGGACAAGTTTGCCGACTGGTTCCACCGATGGTCTGGAGAGATGGTGGCGGAGGGTAAGTCCGGAGCTGTCTATGGAGGCGAGACAAGCGGTATGCTGGAGATTTGGGCGGATATGTTCGCCGTCACGAAGGACCGGAAATATCTTGACCTAATGCAACGTTACGGCAGCCCGGGAATGTTCCGTGAGCTTCTGGAAGGGAAGGACGCTCTGTCTTGCCAGCACGCCAACGCCAGCATTCCGTGGACTCACGGAGCCGCGAGGGCGTATGAGGTGACCGGCGATCCATACTGGAAGGACATCACGATGGCGTTCTGGCGCAATGCTGTCCAGGAAAGGGAGTCGTTCTGCACCGGTGGTCAGAATGCGGGTGAGTTCTGGATTCCGGCCCATCATCTGGCCGAGTTCGCCGGCGAGAACAATCAGGAGCATTGCACGGTCTATAATATGATCCGCACGGCCGATTATCTTTACCGTTGGACAGGCGAGTCACGGTACGCCGACTACATCGAGAGGAACATCTACAACGGCCTTCTGGCGCAGCAGCATCCAGGAACTGGAATGGTGGCGTACTTCCTGCCGATGGGCGGAGGCTACCACAAGGGCGGCGAGAAAGGATGGGGACATCCGACGATGGATTTCTACTGCTGTCACGGCACGCTCGTGCAGGCGCAGACACGTTACCTTGAATATATCTACTACACTTCCGGCAAAGGACTGACTGTCAGTCAATATATTCCTTCGGAACTGGACTGGACCTTCGATGGAAAGAAAGTCTCCGTGAGCCAGGATTTTTCTGTGAAGGATTTCGGGTCGGACTTCGGGGAGAACCGCTGGAGAATGAATATCGGTGTCAAGGCGGAGACTCCGGTCGGATTCTCGTTGACGCTCCGCGTCCCGTGGTGGGTCAAGGGCAAACCGATGATAAAGGTGAACGGGGAGGAGGTCGGACAGGCTGTCAAGGATGGCTATGTCACCTTAGACCGTGTCTGGAACGATGACAGGATCTTCGTCGAATTCCCGACCGAACTCTATGCCGAGCCGCTGCCTGGCAGGAAGGATGCCTATGCCTTTATGGAAGGCCCAATCGTCCTTGCGGCCATCGCGGAACAGGAGATCACCCTGCACGGTGATCCGTCCAGGCCGGAGACGATCCTGGCTCCGGAATATCACCAGCAATATAGGTCGATAAGGTGGCAGCAGAGCCATTACCGTACTTTGAACCAGGACAAGACCCTTCGTTTCATTCCGCTATACGAGGTGGCTGATGAACCGTATGTGATCTACTTCAATGTCGAGAAGTAGTGGACAATAAAAAACGGGCCGCCGAATGGTGGTCCGTTCTTTATTTGATGAGAACTATCTTACTGCTCGTCAAGCAACTGGAGATGCTGCACATAGATGGCCTTCATCTTCGCCGCTCTCTTCTTTACAGAAGGCTTCTCGAAGTTCTTGCGGGCGCGGAGCTCGCGGATGGCACCGGTCTTCTCGAATTTTCTCTTGAATTTCTTCAGAGCCCTTTCGATGTTCTCGCCTTCCTTGATAGGAACTATGATCATAATGCTGTTACCACCTCCTTTTTTTCTAAAAACCCGGGAATATTCCGGCGATATTCACCGATAAATTTCCAGGCGCTTCCTAAAGCGGGTGCAAAGATAGGAAAAAAATGTTAATTTTGTCAAAACAAAAATGTTATTTCGATGGATAGCCCGTTTTTGTACAATAAATACGTGACAGGACAGCACTTCATTGGCCGCAAGGAGGATTGCACGATACTCGGTAACCTCTTGGCCCAGAATGAGAACGTTGTTATCTGGGAACCGTTCGGGACCGGGAAGAAGTCTCTTGTCCATCAGGTGTTCACGAAGATGAAGGTCGATGGGGGAATGTTCACGGTCGGCGAGATGACCGCCCTTGACATCAGGGACGGGGAGTCTTTCGTCAAAAGGCTAGGGGCCGCTGTCATAAGGCTGGTGGCCTCCACTCCTGATGAATATGAACGGATAGTCACCAAGTACCTTGAAGGGACGCATTTCGTCTTCGACCGGAAGGCCTTCGCGGACTGGGACACGATCCTCTCGACGAACTGGGATCTGGACGAGAATGATCTGAAAGCCGTGCTGAGGCTTCCGTACATCCTGTCCGCCGAGAGGGGAGAGCGGATGCATCTTATCATCGACGAGTTCCAGAACATTGACCTTGCGGATGACGGGGAGAAGATATTCAAGATGATGGAGGAGGTCATCGACGGTGCGAGAGCGGAAGGCATCAAACTGTTCTCCTATATATTCATAGGTTCTCAGGTCAACGCGATGGCGGACATATTCATAAAACGCCATTTTTTCTACCGCCGCGCCACTCGGCTGAAGTTGAGCAAGGTGGACGAGAGGGAGATTGTCGAGCACATCATCAAAGGTTTTCTGGCGAGCGGAAAGGTCATCGACAGGGACCTGATCAGCGGAGCGTGCCGCCTCTTTAAATGCAACCTGTTTTATATCAATCATTTCACGTCTATCTGCGACTCGCTGTCCAAAGGCTACATAATGGAGCCTGTCCTGCTTGAGGCGCTCGCGACCGTGCTGGCGATCAACCGTGGCCGCTTCATCTCGATGATGAACGACCTCACGACCTTCCAGGTGAGTCTGCTGAAGGCGATCATCGACGGCTACTCGAAGTTCAGCACGGCTGAGGTGATCCGGAAATATTCCCTTAACTCGTCCGCCAACGTGCGCCGCCTGAAGGACGCTCTGATGAAGAAGGAGATTCTGACTTTCGTCGGCGAGGACGCGAAACCGGTGATTCTCGACCCCTTGTTCGAGTACTGGCTTAGGAACTACTATTTCAAAAAGAATCAATAATTTATGAATATGCGGCCGTGTCCGCGCGACATTTCAAAGGAGGATGAATATATGAACTCAGCGAAAAAGAAAATCGCCGTTCTGACGGGCGCGGGAGTGAGCGCCGAGAGCGGACTCAGCACATTCAGGGGCAACAACGGCCTGTGGGGTGAATATGATCCCGAAGAGGTCGCGTCGATCCAGGGTTGGTACCGTAACCGGGAATTGGTCCTGAATTTCTACAACGGTCTGCGCAAGAGGCTCAGCGAGGTGAAGCCGAACGCCGCCCATTACGCCATCGCTGATCTGGAAAAGGAATATTCAGTGACGGTCATCACCCAGAATGTTGACAATCTGCACGAAAGGGCCGGCAGCACGAGGGTCCTGCATCTCCACGGCGAGGCGACGAAGGTTCGTCCCGAGGATGGTGAATATGACCGGACATATTCAGAGAAAGAGGTCATCGACATCGGTTACGATGAGGTCCATCTGGGGGACAAGGCTCCGAACGGCAGTCAGCTGCGTCCGCACATCGTCTTCTTCGGGGAGGCCGTCCCGAACATCGAGAAGGCCATCGACATCGTCTCCGCCGCCGACATAATGCTGATAGTCGGCACGTCGCTGAACGTCTATCCCGCCGCCGGCCTTTACCGCTACGCCTCCAACGGAGTCCCGGTTTACCTCATCGACCCTGAGGATGTCGCCATCTACGATCCACGCATCACCCACATCCGCGAAGTCGCGACGAAGGGGATGGAAACGTTCCGTGGAATGCTGAAAGAATTGTAACGGGAAAAAATATTTATGTCGTGAAGGGCTGGCCAAAATCTTCCTTTTGGCCAGCCCCTTTGATTTTAAGGAGCCAGTTCATTTTGGCCGGCTTCCGTGTGCCTCGCATCTAACCTCTTCTTCGCTCATATTGCCCTGTTGAGGCTTATTGTAACTATTACTATAACACTTGCGTTGTAATTGTAATGAATATGATATGTAACTTGTTTGTCATTAGTGATGTAAGAAAAATTTGTGTTTTAGATTTTTGTTTATAACTTTGCGGAAATGATTAATCACACTGAAACGTCCGATGAAAGCAGGCATAAATACTCAGCCCAGGGCCAACAACCACATCTCGGTGGATTGCGTCGTGCTGGGATTTGATGGAGAGAGGATGAATGTCCTCCTCATCCGTAGAAGCGGAGAGGAAGACGGCCGGATCTTCAGGGATATGAAATTGCCGGGTAACCTTATTTATATGGATGAGGATCTGGATGAGGCCGCGTCCCGTGTCCTGGGAGAGCTGACAGGTCTTAAGAACATCCCGCTTCTCCAGTTCAAGGCGTTCGGCTCAAAGGACAGGACGAAGGATCCGAAGGATCTGCATTGGCTCAAGATGACGGAGAACCAGATTGTGGAGAGGATCGTCACGATCGCTTACGTGGCTCTTGTCCGGATTGACAGGACTTTGGTCATTCCGGATGGATTCGAGGCGTGCTGGGTTCCGCTTGATGAGATTCCCGCTTTGGCCTTTGACCACAACATCATCATAGCTGACGCTGTGAAATATGTAGGAATGTACGCTGTGGGGGAGCCGCAGTGCATCTTCAAGCTTCTGCCGCGCAAGTTCACGGTCTCGCAGCTGCGCAAGGTCTATCAGTTCGTGACCGGAAATGTGATCGACGCGAGGAATTTCTACAAGAAACTGGCTGTGATGCCGTATGTCGTGCCGCTTGTGGAGAAGGAGAAGGGCGTGGCGCACAGGGCCGCCAGATTCTATAAGTTTGACTCCAAGATATTCAAAAAGACAAGAATATGATGACATCCCGTTGTTTGCTTGGTTTTGACGTAGGCAGTTCGTCCGTCAAGGCCAGTCTGGTTGATGTCGCCACAGGCAGATGTGTGGCGAGCGCTTTTTACCCGAAGAGCGAGGCTCCGATAATTTCCAAAAAGATGGGTTGGGCCGAGCAGGATCCACGGATGTGGTGGGACAACCTCAAGCTTGCCACGGCGGAAGTGCTGTCCAAGGCCGGAAAGGTGAAGGTCGAGGCTATAGGAATATCCTATCAGATGCACGGTCTGGTGTGTGTGGGCAAGGATGGCGAGCCGCTGCGTGACGCGATAATCTGGTGCGACTCAAGGGCTGTGCCTTACGGTGAGGCGGCCTTCAATGGTCTCGGGTCGGAGAAATGCCTCAGCCATCTGCTGAACTCTCCGGGCAACTTCACGGCGGCCAAGCTGGCTTGGGTCAAAGAGAACGAGCCGGAGGTGTTTGACAGGATAGACAAGATAATGCTTCCCGGGGATTACATCGCGTTGAGACTTACCGGAGAGGCTTGCACGACCGTCGGCGGCCTTTCAGAGGGAATGTTCTGGGATTTCAAGGAAAACCGTCCGGCTCCTTTCCTTATGGATTGGTTCGGATTCGATGAGGGTATCCTGCCGAGGATTGTTCCTACATTCTCGGAGCAAGGGAGACTGACCGCCTCCGCCGCCTCGGAACTCGGTCTTGAGGCCGGGATTCCAGTCTCTTACAGGGCCGGTGATCAGCCGAACAACGCGCTGTCCCTGAATGTGTTCAATCCTGGGGATGTCGCGGCTACGGCCGGAACTTCCGGCGTTGTCTATGGCGTGAACGGGGAATATGGCTACGATCCTCAGTCGAGGGTCAACACGTTCGCCCACGTGAACCACACCACTGAGGCTCCGAGGCTTGGAATCCTGCTGTGCGTCAACGGGGCCGGGATCCTTAATTCCTGGGTCCGCCGCAATGTGGTTCCGGAGGGTGTCTCATATTCAGAGATGAATGACATCGCCGCAGGGATTCCGATCGGCAGTGAAGGAGTCTGCATCTCTCCGTTCGGCAACGGAGCCGAGAGAATGCTCGGCAACAAGGAGGCCGGATGCGGAGTCTCAGGGCTTAACTTCAACATTCACAGCTGGAAACATATCGTGCGGGCGGCTCAGGAAGGAGTCGCGTTCTCGTTCAAGTACGGAATGGACATAATGTCGGCTATGGGAATGAATGTCAGCGTAATACACGCCGGCAACGCGAATATGTTCCTCAGCCCTGTGTTCCGTGACACGCTTGCCGGTGTGACCGGGGCGACGATCGAGCTCCACGACACTGACGGTTCAGTTGGAGCCGCCAAGGGTGCCGGAATGGGCGTTGGAATATTCAAGGACAGCCGCGAGGCTTTTTCCACGCTTGAGCGCATCGCGGTGATCGAGCCTTCAGATGAGGGGGCTTACGCTGAGGCCTATGCCCGTTGGAAAGATGAACTTGAAAAGACTATATAACTTGTTAACTAATAATTGATTTAACTATGGCAAAAGAGTATTTCCCTCAAATCGGTAAGATTCCGTTCGAGGGTGCGGAGAGCAAAAATCCGATGGCGTTCCATTATTATGATCCTGAGAGAGTTGTCCTCGGCAAGAAGATGAAGGACTGGCTCAAGTTCGCTATGGCTTGGTGGCACACTCTCGGCCAGGCGAGCGGCGACCAGTTCGGCGGCCAGACCCGTGACTACGAATGGGACAAGGCTTCCGACCCTATCCAAAGGGCGAAGGACAAGATGGACGCCGGCTTCGAGATTATGGACAAGCTGGGCATCGAATACTACTGCTTCCACGATGTCGATCTCGTTGAGGAGGCTCTGACGATCGAGGAATATGAGGCCCGTATGAAGGCCATCACCGACTACGCTCTGGAGAAGATGAAGGGTACCGACATCAAGCTTCTTTGGGGAACGGCCAATGTGTTCGGTCACAGGAGGTATATGAACGGTGCCGCCACGAATCCGGATTTCGATGTCGTTGCCCGTGCCGCTGTGCAGATCAAGAACGCGATTGACGCGACCATCAAGCTCGGTGGCTCCAATTATGTCTTCTGGGGAGGCCGCGAGGGCTATATGAGCCTTCTCAACACCCAGATGCAGAGGGAGAAAGACCATCTGGCCCAGATGCTCAAGGCCGCCCGTGACTATGCCCGCGCCAATGGCTTCAAGGGTACATTCCTCATCGAGCCTAAGCCTATGGAGCCTACCAAGCATCAGTATGATGTGGACACCGAGACCGTTATCGGATTCCTCCGCGCCCACGGGCTTGACAAGGATTTCAAGGTCAACATCGAGGTCAACCACGCCACCTTGGCCGGTCACACATTCGAGCACGAGCTCGCTGTCGCTGTCGATAACGGAATGCTCGGCTCCATCGACGCCAACAGAGGTGACGCGCAGAACGGTTGGGACACCGACCAGTTCCCTGTTGATCTGTTCGAGCTTACCCAGGCGATGCTCCAGATCATCCGCAACGGTGGTCTCGGCAACGGCGGCTCCAACTTCGACGCCAAGCTGAGAAGGAACTCGACAAACCCTGAGGACATATTCATCGCCCACATCTGCGGAATGGATTCTATGGCCCGCGCCCTTCTGAACGCAGCCGCCATCGTTGAGGAATCTCCTATTCCTGAGATGGTCAAGGAGCGTTACGCTTCGTTCGATTCCGGAGAGGGCAAGCGCTTCGAGGAGGGGAATATGTCCCTTGAGGAGCTCGTCTCATACGCCAAGGAGCACGGGGAGCCTAAGCAGACCAGCGGTCAGCAGGAACTCTACGAGACTTTGGTCAACATCTACAGCAAGTAAGCGATGGACTGTCCTGAGAAAGGCAGCAAAGCCTACTTGTTTTCAATAGTATTGGTCGCCGTGCTGGGAGGACTGCTGTTCGGTTACGACACAGCGGTCATCTCCGGTGCGGAGAAAGGCCTTGAGGCGTTCTTCCGCGGGGCCTCGGACTTCACCTACACGAATTTCCTGCACGGGTTCACCTCTTCCAGCGCCCTGATCGGCTGCGTCATCGGAAGTGCCCTGTCCGGACTTTTCGCCACCCGCTTCGGCCGCAAGCGTTCCCTCATCATTGCGGGAATATGTTTCTTCGTCTCCGCGTGGGGGAGTATGTGTCCCGAAATGTACGGGATCCTGCCTGTCGGCAAGCCGTCCCTCACCCTGCTTTGGGTCTTCAACCTCTACAGGGTTCTCGGTGGAATAGGTGTGGGAATAGCCTCTGCAATCTGTCCGATGTACATCGGTGAGGTCGCTCCGAGCGGCATCCGAGGAATGCTTGTGAGCTGGAACCAGTTCGCGATCATCTTCGGACAGCTCGTGGTCTATTTCGTGAACCTTCTGATCCTCGGAAGCCACGCCAACCCGATCTACGATGCCGCAGGTGCCATCGCCAACGCTCTTGACGCACAGTGGACAATCGAGACCGGATGGCGCTATATGTTTGGTTCAGAGTGCGTTCCGGCGGCGTTGTTCTCGATCCTTATCTGCCTCGTGCCTGAGACTCCTCGTTATCTTGTGATGACCGGCCAGCGGGACAAGGCTCTCGGAGTCCTGTCGAGGATCAACGGTCTGGACAAGGCGAAGGAGATTCTTGCAGACATCCAGGGAACTCTCACCGAGAAGAAGGAGAAGCTTTTCTCCTACGGCTTTATGTGCATATTCATAGGAATAATGCTCAGCGTGTTCCAGCAGGCGGTCGGCATCAACGCGGTTCTCTACTATGCTCCAAGAATATTCCAGGATATGGGAATGAGCAACCCTATGGTGCAGACCGTGATAATGGGAGTCGTGAACATCGCGTTCACCCTGCTCGCCGTGTTCACCGTCGAGAAGTGGGGCCGCCGTCCTCTGCTCATCTGCGGTTCGATCGGAATGGCCGCCGGCGCCTTCGGTGTCGCCTTGACTTTCGGCAACGAGGCCTTGAGTTTTGTGACGATGGTCAGCATAATGGTTTACAGCGCTTCATTTATGTTCAGCTGGGGCCCGATTTGCTGGGTACTCATCGCCGAGATATTCCCGAACACGATCCGTGGCGCCGCTGTCGCCATCGCCGTTGCCTTCCAGTGGATATTCAACTTCATCGTCAGCTCGACCTTCGTGCCTATGTTCAATATGCACCTCGCCCCGGGCGATGATTTCGGCCACTGGTTCACCTACGGCCTCTACGGCACCATCTGCATAATCGCCGCCATCTTCGTCTGGCGCCTCGTTCCCGAGACCAAAGGCAAGACCCTTGAGGATATGTCCCGCCTCTGGCGAAAAGGAGACGCCCGGAACTAAGGAGACTACTGGGCTTGCTTTTCAGAATCGGCATTCTACGAAATATTTTGCGGTTTGGGGGATTTTGCATAAATTTGCAGTCTGTTTTATGGCCGTGGAGCTCCAGAAGTCCCGTGAGGTTACGGGCGCTTGCGGCTGAAACTTAATA
>CAVCRL010000058.1:0-13592 GCA_963604455.1 Lachnospiraceae bacterium
ACCCAAGTAGGACCTAAGCAGGACCCAAGCAGGACCCAAGTAGGACCTAAGCAGGACCCAAGCAGGACCCAAGTAGGACCTAAGCAGGTTCAAATTTCTTCTCCTATTGCAGATTTGGTTTCCATAATGCCTACAGGTTATTGTACAGTTTCGCAGCTTATGGAAATATGCGGAAAGAAAAACCGCAAAAAATTCAGAGAGAATTACATACTCCCGGCTTTACAGAATGGAATGCTAGAGCGGAAATATCCAGAAACACCCAATCATCCACATCAGCAATACCGGTTGTCGGAACAGGCAATAGAATGGAAAAAACGCCAATAACGACAAAACTGACAGAATACGCAAATAAAAGCGCCAAAACTGATTTCGGTTTTGGCGCCAAGATTGGATTTATACCCGATCTTTTCATCTGTGTTCCAGCACTTGAAGTCCACAGTTCAGTAATGCGCAGATTACAGACGCAAGTGGAGAAGGCCAGACTAGACTTACTCCGGTCAGGACAATTCCTCCTAACCAGAATCAATTGAATTTCTGATTTCTCATAATTGCAAAATGATTTAAGGGTTAGTATGCCGCCATCGCAGTTAACGGCACAATCTTATTTAGGTGGATATGTGCACTATCCACTTTCGTTGGTCGGTCGACCTAGCCTCTGCGATAGGTTTCTTATAGGTATTTAATGTACCATTATTCTTCGCAATCGTTATGTGGGTTCTTTCTAACCGCCCTTACAATCTCTCCAATCCATAGCACAAGCGATGTTCCACCAACAATAAATAACCAGTCTGTCCAACAAAGTCCACCTTTTGCTACATTAAACATCTCTCCTCCAAATTCTACTATAAGGACTTGACCAAAGAAAATGATAAGAGCAATAAGAATGAACCACTTAGTGTTCTTCCAAGAAATACCTTTAAACGCCGAATCATTTGTCATAAATGCTTTTGCATTAAATAAATTCCAGAACTGTAACATCACAAACAATGTAAAAAACAGCCCTTCCTCATATAATGAAAGCCCATTGTATTCGCCCCATCTAGGGAATAATGGCCCTCCTGGATAAACATCGGTATGTTGTAAGAATAACAATGCTGCGAGAAGAATAAAGAAGAACGTCAGTCCGACGCCAATTATTCCCGATCCCATACCCTTCAATATGTGTTCGTTGACAGAGCGTGGCTTGTCTTTCATCACGTTATGGGTAGGAGGCAGTGAAGCCAATGCGAGTGCTGCAAAAGTATCCATAATGAGATTAACCCAGAGCATTTGAGTTACCGTAAGAGGGGATTCCGTACCGATGAAGGCTCCGATAAGAACGATAAGGCACGCGGCTACATTCACTGTCATCTGGAACAAGATGAATCTCTTGATATTTTTATACAGAGATCGCCCCCACATCACAGCATTTGCTATGGTGCTGAATGAGTTGTCGATAATGGTCATATCGCTGGCCTCTTTTGCCACCGCAGTTCCATCACCCATAGAAAGACCCACATTCGCGGCATTCAGCGCCGGAGCATCGTTTGTGCCGTCTCCGGTAACTGCAACCACATAATCGAGCTTCTTCAGTATACGGACAACACGCTCCTTGTCATTAGGACGGGCGCGTGAGATTATCTTCACCGAAGGAAGTCTCTTTTCAAGTTCCTCATCAGCCATTTTCTCAATCTCCTGGCCGACAAGGATGTTTTCGTCGGTGTCAGATTCCGTCCAGAGTCCTACCTGACGGCCGATCTCCTTGGCTGTACCAGAGGTGTCACCAGTCACTATCTTCACTTGAATACCTGCACTTAGACATTCTCTGATAGCGGCTGGAACATCCTCTCGTACCGGATCAGAGATGGCCACAACGCCCATCATCTTGAGATCTGAAACTTTCAATTTACCATCCAGAATCACATCCTGATCGTCGGCGAGTTCCAGATATGCAAATCCCAAAGTACGCATAGCTTTGCTCTGGTACTCGGCAAGTTTATCCTCATATTGCTTTTTATCCTCTGCATTGACATCGCAAAGCCCCATTATGATTTCCGGAGCGCCCTTGACATAGACGATGCGTTTCCCGTTTATTTTGGAGCGTACAACTGTCGCCATATATTTCAACTCCGTCGTGAAAGGTAGGCGATCAAGTATCTCGGCATCCTCGCGGATTGGCAGGTAATTCACGCCATTCCGGTGAAGCCACAAAAGAAGCGCTCCCTCTGTCGGATTACCTATGGCCTTAATCTTCGCAGAATCCGCGAAATCCAGATTTGCAGTAGTATTTACGGCAATACACTCCTTGAGAAACTTGGAGAACTCATCATCACCAAGTTCCTGATTAGACAATCCCACAAAAGATGTCTCATAGACATTCATCTGATTCTTTGTCAGAGTCCCTGTCTTATCAGTACAGATAACAGAAGTGGCTCCCATCGTTTCACAGGCGTGCATAGTGCGAGGAAGCGTATTCTGTTTCATCAGACGCTTCATACTGAATGCCAAGCTCAAGGTAATCGCCATTGGAAGTCCTTCAGGGACAGCCACAACTATAAGTGTTACTGCTATCATGACAGTATCAAGCACATACTTGACAAAACCGACAATTCCGTCAGCATCGCCGAATTCACCATTGCCGTTAACGAAGTAGATGATAAGTCGTCCGACAATGATTAGAGCAGCGATTGCATAACTTGCCTTGGTGATAAGGTCTGCCAACTGATCAAGTTTTTCGCTGAGTGGGGTTGCATCGCCCTCCCTAACTTGAGCCGCCTCAAAGACCTTTCCGCTGGCTGTTGAATCGCCGACAGCAAAAACCTTTGCAGTACAATATCCCTCAATGATGGTACACCCCTTCATTATCTGGTTGGAAGGATATGTCGCATCTTTATCAAACTGCGACTCGTCAGTCGTTTTTGTACATTGCGGTTCACCAGTAAGTGTGGACTCGTTGACATTAAGATTCAGCGCCTCCAAAAGCTCACAATCAGCCGGAACTTCCTCACCGGTTTCCAGAATGACGATATCTCCGACAACAATATCCTTACGCGGTACCTGACAGACATTGTTGTTGCGAATAACTTTGACCAGCGTCTCGTCATTCACCTCGTTGAGGCTCTTGAACGTCTTCTCGTTCTGGCTCTCAAGGATGTATGCGACTCCTGTGGCAAGGAGCACCGCTACAGCAATTCCGATAGGCTCAAAATAAGGCTCAATACCAGACTCGCCGCCGAACACGCCTTGATAAAACGAAATTGCACCTGACAGCACCAATGCCGCAAGAAGAATCGTTATAAGCGGGTCCATATCGAACTTCTTTTCGTCCTCATCCCAATCTCCACCGAGAAAAGCGACAAGATAAGTCAAGAAGAACAAAACAACCAATATGACAGGACCAACCCAGATGTTTGCCGGCATTGAGACATTCGCTATATTAAGTCCTGCGACTGCAATTATAGAGGCTACGAAAAGTCCCAAAATAACTTTCACCAGCCAGAAATGCATACAGTCCTTAACCTTGTCCCAAGTTGATTGTTCCTCAGGCGGAGTAAGAATATTAACTCCGTACTTCTTGCGGCTCTCAAGAACTTGTGCGTCCGTCAAGCCAGAATAGTGATGTTTTTGTTCCATTAATATTGATTTTAAAATAGTTGAAGTTTTATTATCTTAACTCCTGAGTTTTGATTGATAGTTTACGCCCTGTTTTAGATATGTATTAAGCATAATGACTCCGATAAATGAAATACCAATCGCGGCAATTGCTAGAATAAAATTCTGGCCAACCAATGTATCGTATAAACCGTGGAGAATTGCTGGAACAAACAAAGCCAGCGTGTATAGTGACAATCTATATTTCGGATACAGTTTTGCAAAGGCGATAAAGTAGCCAGCGATACCACACCATATAGAGTGCATAAATGGTAGACTGGTAAGTCTTGCTATATTATGAAAGAATGAGTTTGTATAATCTAGTGTTGAATTCATGCCTAACTGATATTCAACACCTTCAAATACGCCAAAAGCAATTCCCGACATTAATCCATAAAACACGAGAGTTTGTGGTATTTGTGGCTCCTTTGCCCTTGCGGTTATAATCAGTAAAGGAAGCATCTTGGCAAGCTCTTCTGTTATTCCTACCCCAAGAATATATCCGACCGCACTCAATGGGAACGATTTATCCAGCAATTTGTAAAATAGATTTAAGTTAGGTAATCCGAATATATCCCAAGCGACAAAAACGAATAACTGCTCCAAGAAGAATATTGTTACAGTCGTTTTTATTGACACCTGGGGAGTTTTAAAGATGTAATAGAAGAACAATCCCCAGATTATGGAAAAGTAAAGTGAAATGCAATAAAAAGTTCCCCAACTACTTAGTGGAATGAACATCAACACTGACGGGAACATTCCAACTAATGCAAGGACGATAAGAGCTCTATCCCTCATCCACTTTTGGGAGAATATTGTCCCCTTGGGAAAAATCAATTCACCGCCAATATCTTTAAGTTGCTGAAGTATACTGCCCTTATGGGCGACCTTTGTCTTGATATGCTCCCTGTTAAGGAACTTCTTAACTGAATTTATTTCTCCTGTATCGACATCACGAGCTTGGTCACAAAGAAGAATTTGACCACTATTTACATAATTAGCGATGGTCTGCACATCATAAGGGCCATAGTCCTTGTTATTCCGGATAATATACTTCATGGTTAGGACTTTAGTTGTTGATTAGCTGAACCACAATTAGCCTACCTCCTTGATTTTTATCTAAGAGGATTTGACGGCCATCCGTCAGCGCTACATATTGCCCTACTGGAATTGCCTTTTTATCGGTCACGTCATACATATCAGGCAGACGGCGATTGATTAGAATCCACTGTCCGTTGTAAAAATGAAAATCCCCCACCGGTTTCCTATCTTCATCGCTCGTCTTTTCATTCGCAGGAACCAGATTATTCGAGTGCCAGCGATATAGGGTTTGCTTATCATAGACCATAAGTCGATAATGCTCTGATATATATTTTCCGTGCGATGGCGCATAATAGAAATTAAGAATCGGAAGCTGACCTTTATATTCCGTGCCACAGAATGGGCAGCGCGGTGCTTTCGTATTATCAAAAACATACCAATGTGCTTCACAATTAGGGTTTTGGCACGGTTGCACCAAATCACAAGTCTTTACAAGAGCCTCCTCCCACTGCAATGCGGTTGGTCTGACTGCCGGATTATGCAATCCGTCAATAAAGGCTTTGTCAAAAAGTTCTTTCAAGTATGGCCCACATATGGTATATGGCATCTTGGCCGGGTCACCTTGAGGAAGTTCAGATTTGGCTAATTGATCAGCCTTAACCCTATTAGTCTTGTCCGATGGATGCTCAATAAAAATGGCATTAGAGCCATATCGCATATCGTCATCTTTTTGAGGATCATTCACATCCCAAATTTTTCCTCCATCCAAAGGATGACGATTAAGAAGGAACGTATAGATGAGTACAGCAAGGGCGTGGCGGTCAGTTTCTATTTTAGGAAGATTCTTTGCCGGATCGTCCACTTTCAGCGTTTTAGTAGCCAAAACTTCAGGAGCGATGAACCCGGGAGTTCCGACAACTTCTGGAGGAAACTTATGGGGAACAACCAAGCCGTCACAGTCTATAATGCAAGCATTCCCACTAAGCGGATCAACCAACACATTGTTGTACGAAAGATCTGAATGAGCCAATCCTGCAGCGTGAAGTCGTCGCATAGCACGGGCAATCTTAAGGCACATATGAAGTCTGTCGAGGAAAGATCCTTTTTGGTCTGCCGGAACAAATTTATTAATGAGTTTGGCAGAAGAGAACCATTTGCCATTTTTCTCTTGCCCGTTTTTTATGAATGGCCAGGAACTCTGGATACCACTAAAGAAAAACTTTTTGTCGTAAAATGGGATAACGATACCAGTAAGCCCTTTCCACTCAACTATCTTCGTCGGCCACGCAAAGAACTGCTGCCAATAATCTCCAGCTCTGTCAGAAGTGAATATCCTTGAACGGTGAATATTTACAATATCATTAATACGTGCCTTATCATTGGCATTTATCGGTTTTCGATAAAATGCCACCACATAGGTTTTGTCTGTAGAAAAATAGACATCTTTGACACCACCCTGAGCCTTGATTTCATCATAGAACTCAACGGTACTGCCGTCGGTCGCTGTAAGTTTCACTATATTCGCCATTGTATCCTATAATTTGGTCTCTACATCATCCAATTTTATAGTTTCCTGAACATCAGGCAATGCTAAGGTCTCGCTTTTATCTTCACACCTCTCTATCTCGTTTCCGTCTTCGACGATATTTGTTTCCTGCGAGTTATTCTTGGATGTAGCATTCTTGTGATTAGGAGTTTCACCTTCATAAAGAATAGCGATAGTGCGGTCATCGTGATTTCCCGGAGACCAGAAGTCTAACCAGACAAGCAGCTGATCTTTAGCGGCTTCGTTGTCATCTGTAAGATCAACCCCATTTAGCTTAAGGTCATCCCATAAAGCATCCCACTTAGCCGGATTGTTCAAATTGGCATCTGTCTCAAATTTAGGATCACTTACCCCATCGCTCATAAGGAACAATGCCGTGAAATCATTGACAATATTGAAACGGAGTCTCTGGTACAGAGATGTGGCATCCTTGAATATCTCTGGCATAGTCAAAAATCGAGTCTGCCCTGCATACTCTCCTTCATCTGGAACTCCAAGAATCTTGGCGGTATGTTCATCTCGATTATAAAGACATATTGCACCGTCTCCGACCCAGAACGAGGCTATAAACCACCCATAATTAAATCTCTTGCATATTGTCAACAGAAGAGTAGTAGCATAGAGTTTCGGGTTCTGCTTATTGACAGCAGCCTCAGCATTGATTGCCTTGTGAGCTTTGAATGCAGCCGCACCAACTATGCTATAGATAAAGTTGCCAACCTCTTTACGAGCCTCCTCTTCAGAATCCACGTTCTGTCTATTGTATTTGGTTATTGAATCTTCAAAGTCCTTACAATTAATTAGCTGCAACTTGCAATAGTCAACGGATTCATCGCAGGCTATCATAGAGCCTTTCCTTGAAAACATAGCACTTCCGGCACCATCTGCTACAGCCATAATGTACCAACCGTTGTCCATATGCTCAACCCGGAAATGGTCATCCCTTGGTTTTCCTTCTTGCGCGTGGCTGCGACCACGCTTACTTGCTGCCACAATATCCTTTTGAGGAGTGCCGTCTTCCAATGCTTCTACTTTTACATACTCGCATTGAGAATCATCCTTTTGATATTTTGGTTCCGGAAGATTGTTCCAATCAACCGGTATATTCTTCCATAATTTTCTAGGATCTTGATTGATTACAAATGGTATTTTCTTCTCCAGTTCTATCTTTTCAGGTAGATCTATACCTCTTAGCGTATATTTTAATGTCAGTTCAAAGGTGGATTCCGCAGCCGCCCCATCTTTTCTGAATGCGTCCAATGTAGGAGTTCCTGTTATGGTAAAACTTTTCCCGTCCTGAGAAACTATCACTATCAGTCCGTGTTTCTCTTTCTCAATGCCACAGACTTCTTCAAGGCAGATGTCAAGTCCAGGTAAGACAGAAGACTTAACCACTGGTACCTTAATAGTCTCTGTATACTCTTGATTCTCCTTTGCATTTGGTATATTGAGATTCCAACTAATCTCATTTTCGGCCACTTTCACCTTGTCCATAATATAATCTCTATATAAACTCCAAAGTTTGTCTGATAAAAACCTAAGGAAGCCCTCTAGTTTCTTCTCATTATCTGTTCCGACAAGTATTTGTATTATTTTATCAATCTCCATAATTACCCCCTTCCTCTTGTAATATCAATGCCTCCTTCAGATATTTCTCCCAGGGATCCTTCCATCCCACACCAAGGACAGGCTGCCGTTCGTCCGTCCGAACACATAATATTACCGCACTCGCACACCACCACGCCAAGTTGATTACCGCAACAAGGACAAGTAGGCACACCGCGGAGCGACATCGTGTTAATACGAAGATTTGATCTCCCGTCGCTCAAACTGTCGTATGCATCCTCGTCTATAGGATATGCTCCTACCAGTTTAAAATCCGAAACCTTAAAGCCTAATGATTCAAAACCCTCCATATCTGAAATTCTTTTTGCATACTTCACCAGATATGGCTTTTTAGTATTAGAACATTTCCCAAGTAATACAGTAAAGTTCTCATCAATAGCACAAGGTTTTCTTGTATCTATCTTCTCGAGATTTATGTTACCAATTGGAGCCAATGACAATGTATCATTGCCCATATCAGAGACGGATGCACTGGTGGTCCTTATTGAAGCAGTAACCCATTTAAAGAACGCCTTGAACGACACGTTGTCTGTTTCATTCAAGCGCATAACATTATCAGATATTAGCCCGAGCATCTGCGTGTTCACATTGTCGCCAATAGATATTGCGACAAGATTGGCCTTACGTCTGTATTTCTGATTCCATCGAGCGAACGAATCTGTTGGGTCATCTGTTGGAGCGCCATCGGTAAATAGGAATACTATAGGTTTCCAATCTCCTTTGATTTCAGTAGTCGTCTTTACTATGTTCTTGTCCATCTCATCCATCAAGAAATTCATTGCCGCCCCCAGGGATGTTCCCCCGCCTATTGGAAATGTTGGAGGATAGAACTTATATAATTCGGTGAGTGGAGACAATGCCTTAGCCTTACCTGCAAAGACAATTATTGACACAAAAACAGTTTCAAGAGCATAAGGGTCAGTCCTCAGTTCCTGGATGATTTGTCTCATTCCACTCTCAACCTGCTTGATAGGGTCTCCGACCATTGACTCGGAAACGTCGACTAGGAAGTATATAGGTAATCTTCTCATATTAAGATAGTTTTAATGTTATAGTACGATTGTCCAATTGATATTGACGTTTGGGTTGCTTAACTACATCTGTATATATTTCAAATATTGCGTTAAGCGAATACTGACATCCTGATTCAGTGTAATCCTTCTGACGTATACACTCTACAAGTTGAGCATACTTATCCGTTTGGTAGGTAGAGATTATCAAGTCAACAACTTTTTGCAATTCCCAGAATGCTTTCTCGTACTCATTTAGATGTTCCAATGATTTATATGATTTAAGCGAATGTAGCATTTGCTCCGCAACAGAATGGTCCATTTCTTCTTGGCTGATAAAAATCATAAAACTATCGCAAGAAGGATTCCTTATGATATTTGGAGACTCATACTCAATATCTTGGTCTGACGTTGCTCCAATTAAGTTTCCACGATTTGCGATTCTCAATTTATACAAGAAAGAGAAGATTGAGTTATCCGTAATGATGTCACTATAAACTATCGGCTTTGTTAAATACAAGCCATCTAAAGATTTAGCTCTACTCAATGCCACATACAGTTGTCCTGAGGCAAAAATGTGGCTTTTTAAATCAATGATTACCTTGTCATACGTTTGTCCTTGAGCCTTATGTATTGTAAATGCATATGCCAACTTCAACGGGAATTGTGTGGTACGCTGCAAATAAGGTGTATTCCGAACAAGTTTATGTTTTTTTTCATCATAAACCATTTCGTACCTATAATCATTCATTAGTTTGTCCTTATAGATATCATTAGGATGAGGAACAAGAACTTTTTGACCATTTTTATCAAGACTTATAGTAAAACTCTTTCCATCAAATCCCTGAATTACACCGAAGTCTCCATTGATATACCCCCAATGTTTACTGCTCTTGCAGATAACCACTCTTGCACCATTTTTAAATGACAGTTGAGAGTCACAAGCAGATGGGACAACAATCTCAACAATGTCCTCTTTTGACGGCAATTCGCTATGTTTTAAGGTGATAGTCTCAAGACTATTTCTTTTACGAATTACATATTCTGCATCAATGGTAGTGATTGTGCCTGGCAGATCATCCAGTCTCTCCTTATTAATCTGCCTTACCTCCTCATTGGATGAAGCAATATAAATGGCATCTTGCGGCAAATAGTTTGTTACTCTTTGGTTGATGATATTCATCACCTTAACTTTTTCAGACTCATTCATTGGCATTCTGAATGCATCCAATATTTTCACAAACTGGGGGTCATTTTGTTGCCTATATGATTTGGTTAATTCGAACAACTTGACATTGCGCCATTCATTTTCAATAATATGGCTATTGAAGAAATAGATTCCACCATATTCCTCCATCAAATATTCAAAAACAGCATCTTCACTAACGATAGGAGGAAGTTGGAATAAATCACCAACCACGACTATAGGAATGCCGCCAAAGGTTTTTTCACTACAGCGTGCTTTCTGACATATTTGATTCATCATCTCAAATAAGTCTGATCGAACCATAGAGATTTCATCTATAATCAATAATCTGACAGATGATAATCG
Source organism: Lachnospiraceae bacterium (assembly GCA_963604455.1). Classification (GTDB taxonomy): domain Bacteria; phylum Bacteroidota; class Bacteroidia; order Bacteroidales; family UBA932; genus Cryptobacteroides. The sequence goes on from CAVCRL010000058.1 coordinate 10,406, forward strand.
ATCTCTAAGCCCGGATACTCTTATTTCCGTGATGTTTTCCGGGTTTTGATAACCTTCATCCAAGTTATCCAACGCACCATAAAAGAAAGAATGTATTGTTTTTGCTCCTGAATACAAAGATGCAGCTAAGTTTGTTGGAGTAAGCACAATGCACCCATTAACAGCTTTAACAAGCTTATTGATCAGATACGTCTTACCACATCCTGCCTTACCATGAATAAAAGTTATTCCTGCAGGATTTTTTATTAGGTAGTTCAATACATCTTCTTGTGAACTACCTATGGGTTCGATATAATGCATATGCGTCTTGCTTGAAAACAATATGTGTTTATAGCGCAACATTAACTTCCGCTGGTGGTGGCGGGAGTTCTGTCTTTTCAGACACTCCAATAGTGCGTCCGCCTTGTTGCACATTGATAGTCACCCACTGAAAGAATTTCTTGAAAGTACTGCTATCCATCGTGTCAAGAGTAAAGACATTTTCTGTAAGTTTCTTCAATGGTCCTGTCTGCGCTTTCGGCCCAGCCGCACAAGCTACGATATTAGTAAACTGATGATTTTTAACTTTTTGAATTGCATCTTCGTAAACCATCAAGTCTGACGGCTTGCCATCAGTCAGCACAAATAACAAAGGCATCCAGTCTCCTTTTTGTTCTCGGCTACCCATATTGACCTCTTTGTCATAGCAGTCGCATAGCATATTCAAAGCCGCGCCAGTATGAGTAGGACCGGAATCTGAACACTCTATTTCAGGAAGTCGCAGATTCTCCAATTCTGTCAAAGGAATAAGTTGTCTTACATCCTTATCGTAGGTTATTATACTTATGCACACTGTCTCTAATGCGTATGGATCAAGGCGCAAAGAGGCTATCATATCTGAAAGTCCGACCTTTACTGACTCGATAGGTTCGCCTTTCATCGAACCTGAGGTGTCTATCAAAATATATACAGGTAAACGTCTCATTCTGTTTTCTGTATCAAATCCAAGTTGCCTATATTGTAGACCCAGCTAGAGCTATCGCTTTGATAGTTCTAGCTGGACAAAATATTTATAATACAATATTAACTTCTGCAGGAGGTGGTGGCAACTCGCTCATTGTCGTAGCCTCGGCAGAAGTTTCCTCTACTGACTTGCTGCTGGTGCTAATGGAAGCAGATACCCACTTGAAGAACGCTTTGATGGTTGCGCTGTCAGCCGTATCAAGTTGTACCACATTCTCGGTAATTTGCTTGAGGGTGTTAACATTTGCACCTTGCCCAGCGGCACAGGCTACGACCATTCCGAATTTGCGTTTTTTGAATTCTTCGAGTCCCTTAGTTATACTATCGGTTGGCTCGCCATCGGTCATCAAGAAAACCAATGGTCTCCAATCGCCTTTAACTTCAGCGGTTGTCTTTATGATTTCACTGTCCACTTTCTTTGCCAAAAGTTCCAACGCGCCACCTAAAACTGTACAACCACTAGCGTCAATACTTGGTTGCTGAATAGCAGCCAACTCGGTGAGCGGAGTAATCTGCTGTGCGGTACTGTTGAAAGTGATAATGCTTAGATACGCTGTCTCAAGAGCATAGGGGTCGCTCCTCAATGTTGAGATAAGTGTCTGTACACCATTTTTGACCGCTTCGATTGGCTCACCATACATCGAGCCAGAAGTGTCCAGAAGCAAATAAACTGGTAATCTTCTCATAATGTTTTGATTTTGTTACTTTGAGTAATCTTTCATAACGCGAACAATTGTGTTCACAATACTTGGGTCTGGAAAGGCATCACCAATTGCAGCAAATTTCCAATCACCATTTCTTCGATATAGTTTACCCATCACAAGCCCCCGCATACCTACACATTCTGTTTTCGTGGCAACATTGTATGAGGCGAATACTTGCTTTGGAGCCTTGTCAGGGGTACCTTCAAACATTCTAATAGATGCATATGGAATTCCAGAGAAATCCCCGCTATATTCATTGTTGTTATAAATGTTGAGGAAGAAGACTATTGAGTTGATGATTGGATTAACCCTAGTCAGGTCTACAGTGATAATCTCATTATCGAGTCCATCATCGCCATCTTGATCACCTGTCAGGTCATCACCAGTATGATGTAAGGCCCTGTCAATGGAGTCGAGTTTTCCAGTTGGCAAGCCAATGTTCGAATTGCCGAATCTATACAACGGTGACCAGATGTGATCTACTGGTTTACCCGCAGAATCGAACATCAAGCAACTGAGATCCAAGTCAACATCCACCACTTTTTGGGACAGCCCGAAAAAAGTTTTCTGAATAATTGCTCCCCAGTTACACCCCACACAAAAGCTCGTGAGTTTTGCACCAGACTCCTTTTCGAGATTGATGCGTTGTCCTTTTTCTAGTCGAATTGCCATAATTATTAGTCTTTAGTTCCTGGTGTATAATTAAATCCCCATCCATATGCTCTGTCGCAGTCCGAGTGTCCATCGTGAAATGTCACGAGTTTCTTCACATTAATAGAACTCTTGTCAAAATCTAACTCTGCGATAGCACAGAACCGTTTATTGCTGTATTGCGTGCCCATTTCGACCACAACATCCTCATTGCCTGGTACGGAAACTCTCACGACCGCGTTAGTCTCAGACCATTTTGCGGCACCATCAAATATGAATGTGTACACAATCATTTTCTTGATGAACGGAACACCTGCTGGATTAACTAAGATGTTCTCTCCGGATGATACTCCACCGCCACGATCGTCACCCATATGCCAGATATATGGTTCCATAGTGTAACATCCTTGATTGCTTTGGACATTGCGGGTACCACCTCGACCGTGAGAAAATTGAAGGCCGTCAATCAGCATCTTCTTCCCGTTGTTGAGTTCATAGAAACATCCCAAATCCAAATCAATATTTCCATTGAAGACTCTCGAAAAGAATCCTCCCTTGCTCCAGTTGAGGTTTATCTTGATTTCACCGGAGAAGGAGCCTGCTTTTTCGAGATTGATGCGGTGGCTATCACCACCTTTTTCAAGTATGATTGCCATATCTGTATTCAGGAATGATAAGGATGGAATTAATAGCAGTATTTGTTCACAAGTCCCTGAAGGCCATCCTTAGATCCTAGCCCCATTGCCTCGAATTTCCACTCTCCGTTTCTTTTGTAGAGCCTACCAAATTCTACCGCTGTTTCGATAGAGAAGTCCTCATCGAGGTCATAG
>CAVCRL010000059.1:0-8229 GCA_963604455.1 Lachnospiraceae bacterium
TCATTGCCATAGATGCCTCCCGGGCCAGTAATCTCCACAAACTGGTTGCGACGGATCACTTTCCAGTCCTTCCCGTCCCACTCCGAGAGAGAGCCGGACTCAGCGTCAAAGTATTTCATCGCTTCCGGTGTGTTCTCACCATTGTCGGCATAGACCAACACCCCTTGACCTGAATACAGTCCCTTGCCGTGTGCCCCAGGAAGCAGATCCACCACTTTGTAACTCTTGTCGAACGAATGGATCCTCCTCTGCTCATTGAGGTCCTTGTAGAGTTCCACAGTCTCAAGTGTGTTCACATCCACTTCATAGAACCCCTCTTCCATCGTGCCGATGTAAATCTTGTTGGCAGGATCAGACAGATGGCGGGCCGAAGCCGTGTAGCGTCCCGGAGCCTGCTGCCACGGTATGACACGAATATGAGAGTTCCTGTCGATAAAATAAGGTCCGATGTTCAACTGGCACGATTCCTTATGAATCATACGGTTGGCCGGGGTTCCACCTATACTCTGGGAGCATATCAGGAGCTGCTTGTCCGGAGTGATGCGATACAACATATCCGTGGAGCCGAACGGCTTGTGAGGGCCATAGGTAATGGCCCACAAGTCCCCGTTCCACGGCACCACAGCCCCAGTGCCGCATTCACCTTCATTATTGTAAAACGCAAGACGTGGATATATGCCGGAAATGCTCTTACGCACATCCTGAACCTGTTGTCCCGCCGCACTTCCCGCAAGGCACAAGGCAAGCGCTCCTAAATAGATGCTTTTAAGATTCATAGTTTGACTTTTCAATATTCCATTAAATAATCGGCTCTTTATCAGCCTGTTTTAATTTCTCACAAGAGCCACACTCTATTCAGCTGACTTGAAGGCGATGACAGGACGCACATTGTACGTGGTACCTTTCGCGCCACCCTGAAGGAACAAGTCCTTCTGGTTCATTATCCAATACCAAGAATTGTCTTTGTGACGCTCCGAGGATGTTCCGACCTTTTTACCGGTTTCGAACTGATCCTTACTGTCGGCAGTGACAGGTTTCATCCATTCGTTCAGTTTGTTGATGTAGCCTTCCATATTCTTGAACGCGTGTTCCCAGCCACCTGTGGTGCTTGTCTGGTTTGCCGGATCGGCCAAAAGCGTGCAATCGCCAAGAATCTGCAGCACATCCCACAATTGTCCTGTGGACGGCAGGAACCAGCCTGTGGTGGTTCCGGAGACAGGGCAAGTCTCATTGAAATCCATTACCGCCTTGAAAGCCGGATATGCATCCATTCCGTCAGCTTTTGCCGTGCAGACAGCGGTGTAATTCGCATAACCGCTGATGTCATTGTAGAGGTCGCAACGCTTCTCGACATTGTTCGGACCTTTCTCATCGCTGTTCTTAGGCCCCCAGAACACATCCGTCGCCGCATTCTTCAGAGACAACACCAAGCCGTCACACTCGCCACCGAGCGCGTCTTTCTCGGCCTGACCGATACGCTCCGGATCAGTCTGGAATACGATACCGACAACTTGTTTCCCAGACACAGGACCAGGTTTTTGATCAGCCATCTTGAATGTACCGTCGGTATATATGGCGCGCAGACCGCCATCGGAAGTTGTGCCATCGTTATAGAAATAGTCTCCGAACTTAATATCCTCAGCCTTATACGTAGTCTTCACTGTAACAGCCTCCACAACAAGCCCGGTCGGCTGGCTGCCGCTGCCTTTGACAGTGATCTTGTAGTTCCTGACATTTCCGGCGACAGGGGCCTCATCATTATCAGGGAATTTGCATTTAACATCACCGTTATCGGTTGTGACCGTCAACTCCAGACCGGCCATTTCCTGCGGAATGAGCAATCCCGCATAAGAGACCAATGCCGTACCTTCCGCCCTGTCAAGTCTGTGGAGTTTGACATCGGATTTCTCGGCGTTCCCGTCAAGTGTCCATGTTCCGATCGTCTCTTCTTCCGCCTGAGGTTCGGAATAGTTAGCAGACAGCGCCAGATTGGATACCGTGATCGCCAGAATCTTATCCGTGGATGACACATAGCCATCCTTATTGGAACTTACCACTATCTTTGCGGTCTGGTGATAGAGCCTCAACGGCACAATCCGGCTTGGCGCGAAGGTAACCTCACGGGCAGGGGCGAAAAGAAAGGCGCTAGCACCATAACCGTCACCACTTTGGTCAGCCTGCACAGCCCAGACGGACGGGATGGCAGAGGCATTCACTCCGTTTTCCACCGTAGTACTGTCACCGCAGTACCAGGCCCTTACCTTTTTCTTTTCTCTGGAATATTTCCACCAGATAGGTTTGGAGGATGCAAGTACACTGTCTGCAGATGCTTCATAGACACCAGCTTCCGCCTTGTCCCAACCATCCTGGAATGAAGCGGCCTGTACGGCTATCTGCTCCCCTCCGACCCACTTCTCTGTTCCGTTTTCCCTTGGGACGGCCTGAACCAAGGCAGTCGGTATCACCGGATACTTGCCCTCCTGCAACAGCTTTCCCTGTCCGCCATCTTCCATATCATCCTTGCAAGACACAAGAACTCCTCCCACAAGCAGCAATGTCATCGCGACAGGACGAACGCAACCAAGAGACAATCGTTGAAATATATTTCGTATCATATTCCTTGTTGTTAATCTTCTATTACCTTATTTGAATATAATTTATCATCCCACGAATCAATATCCCGGGTTCTGCTTTATATTATCATTGATGAGACACTCGTTCGCAGGAATAGGCCAGAGATACTGCTTGTCCTGGAAATTACGGGTCTGGAGAACATAGGCAAAGCCATAATAAGTGTTTGGGGCCTGATCTTTCATCGCCTCATAAGGACTGAAATCCGCAAATCCGTTCTCATCCATCTCAGGAACAAACGCCCAAAGCCAATTGCCGGTATCATTCATATTCGTTTTGATAATATCCTTATTCATAAATATGCCGTAGATGTTACCTTTAAGCGCCTTGTCCATCAATCTCCATCTGACGAGATCATAATAACGGCTGTTCTCTCTGGCAAATTCCATACGACGCTCATAGCGGATAAGCGTGCGGAGTTCGCCCTGGTCCATAGTAGTGATCACAGGATAGCCCTCCTCATCAAGCTTCTTTCCATACGCGCGTGCTCTCACTGTGTTCATCGCATCAAGAACAGACTGGTCGATCTCGTTTTTCTCGATCTTCGCCTCGGCGTACATCAGGAGCACATCGGCATAACGGAGGATAATCTGATCGTGTCCCGTCTTCCAGTTGTTCTGATTGCAGGTTTCATCCAGATATTTTCTCCAGAGAAGAGCGTTGTAGGAAGCGACATCCACATTCGCCTTATTATCCTTGTTCGAAACCTGCTTGCCTGTGGCATCCTTCACATACTTTCCGGTCAGGACATTTGGGTTGTACTCGTATCCGAGAACCTCGCTTCCGAATTCCACGATGGTCATAGAGCAGCGAGGGTCGCGGTTCTTGGTTGGATCCGTACGGTCGAAGAGCGGAGATTCATCTATCGGCAGTCCGTCGCTGCAGAGGAACCCGGCAAGGAGTTCCCAGGACGGTACGTTAGCGGCATATCCAGAGTTGTTGCGAGGCACCGATTCCTGCCACTTGTTATCCCAAGGCAGACCGAATTCCACAGAGCGCGCCAACGAGAACAGTGACTCCGCGGTGTTGTGGGTGGAACTCAGGAACAGTTTACCGAAATCGGGATAAAGCTCATAAATACCAAGACCGATAATCTGGTTGGTGCAGTCGATCACGGTGTCCCAATCCGAGAACCATAATGCCACGCGCGCCCACATTCCGAGAGCCGCCCCTTTGGTGACACGTTGCTCTGCCACAGATTCCTCATTAAGGAGTTCCGACGCCGTTTTGAAATCCTCGTATATGTGTTTAAGAACTTCCTCCTTAGGCGTGCGGCCCATCTTGAACGCGGTCTCGATGTCAACCAAACCATCGCAGTATGGAATATCTCCGTAATGGAAGACAAGGCGGCTGTACATACAAGCCCTGAAGAAGTAGCACTCGCCAAGATACTGGTTGTACTCAGACTGCGAGAGTATGCCAGGATTTCCCATAGCGAGAAGTTTCCGCATCACGGAGTGATCCCGGCCTATGGCTTTGTAGGACTGCTCCCACATCCATTTGATATCACTGTTCTGACCGGTAAGCACACCGTTGATATAATCATTCCTTTCGGTTCTTCTGACTTCATTGTCAGTCCAAAGCTCGCTTACCTGCGGCCAGAGTTCAGCACGGTAGAGGTCATTGAGTGACATCTTGATTTCTTCCGAAGAATCGTTCCAATTGCCGGAAGATGCTTGTGACAATGGGTTCAGGTCAAGATTGACACAGGACGTGAATGCCAGTCCCAGCCCACACACAAACGCGAATATTATAGATTTTTTCATTTTGATTACGACTTTAGAATGAAACATTCAGACCAAATATCAATGTAGCTGTGATAGGATAGTTTCCTGTGTTGTTGCCAACCTCCGGATCCCAGTTGTTCGGATACTTGCTTATGCAGAACGGGTCGTTCAATGAGGCATACGCCCTGACATTCTTCATCATGACACGGTTGACCCACCTTGCAGGCAGTGTGTATCCAAGAGTGATGTTCTTCACGCGGAACCAACTTCCATCGAAGAGCCAGAACTCTGAGAACTGATTGTTCTGGATATTGAAGTTTCCCTGACGAGGAAGCTTCGCGGCTCTGTTCTCGTCCTCGGTCTTGTATTCCTGCCAGAAATTATCAAGGTTGTCCGGACCGTTGTACATCCAGTAGCTGCAATATGCGAGCTGCTTGCCTACACCCATAAACGACATATTAAAATCAATTCCTTTCCATCCGAGACTAAGGGTTCCACCATATTCATAGTGAGGCATTGAGCTTCCGAGTGGAGTCTTGTCGTACTCACTGATCCTTCCATCCGGGATTCCGTCAGGACCGGAGATATCAAGGAATTTGATGTCGCCGATGTTCTGGTTGACATCGTATTTGACAGAGGTGTCATAGTCATCCTGAGCCAGGAAGAGTCCGTCAGTACGGTACCCGTACCATTCCTGGAATTCGCTGCCGGTCTGGTTGACTTTGGTGCCCCAGATATATTTCGGGGTGGTCATATAGTCGATTTTGGAGACAGCATCGGAAAGGTTGAGGGAAACGCCATAGGAGAAATCCCCGATGACATCATTCCATTTGACACTGAGTTCGAAACCTTTTGTGCTCATAGAGCCGACATTGCGCTGCGGGTTGTCGAAACCGACATAACGAGGAATTTCCGCATCCATAAGCATATCGGTGGTCTTCTTGTCATAATAATCTGCCGTGAGACCAAGCCTGCCATCGACAAACGATGCGTCGACACCGACATCAAATGTCGCGGTCTTCTCCCAAGTCAGATTCTCCACCGCATAAGCCCATTGCGATGCGCTCATCTGGGAGATCAGGTCGCCGTTCGCATTGAAGAACGGTGTATTCTGGATGTTTATGATCGCCTGATATGGGTAAAAGTTGCTGTTGATACGCTCGTTACCGAGAACACCGTACGATGCACGCAGCTTAAGGTATGTCAACGCCCTTGAGATGTTGAGTCTCTTGACGAGCGGCTCCTCTGTCAGCACCCAGCCTGCGGAGAACGATGGGAAGAGTCCCCAACGGTGGTCGGGATGGAAACGAGATGATCCATCGTAGCGGAGATTCGCCTGCAAAAGGTATCGGTTTCTATAATTGTAGGCAGCACGGGCATAGTATGACCGATGCGCCATCTCGCGCGCGTTTCCTAAATTGGTCTGCAGAGCCGCTGAACCGACATCGAGATATGGATAGTCATCAAGGGAATATTGACCCCTGCCGGCAGTCAGATTCTCATAGTAGGCAAGGTAAGATTCATAACCTGCGGTCAGATTGATGTAATGCCTGCCGAATCCTCTCGAAAAGTTGGCATAAAACTGCCAGGTAGTGGTGTAGGATCTGTTGCGCCTCTCTTCAAGTTTCGTCTCATTGATGCCATAACGGTAACCTTTTACGGTGTTTGGATTTTCCAAATCCGTATAAGGCATCGCCTTGGTGAAAATCTTCTGCTCATCCCAAGAGAATCTCGGAGCATAAACACCGGTTATACTCAAGCCTTTCATTGGAGTGACGGTAACGGAAGCATGCGCGCCAAGACTGGTGTTCCAGTAATTGGTCAGTCCACTCTCATAGACACACGCCAGCGGGTTCTCACCCTTGTCTGATCCACCGTCTCCGATGCGGCCGTCAGACCAAATTGCCGCGCGGTTGGCCCACATTGACCATACCTTGTTATGTATATCAGATTCCCTTGTAGGTTTCTCTGTGGTTTTACGGCTGAAATTGAGATCGAGTCTTCCGGAGATGAACTTATTGATGGTAAACATATTGTTGGCGCGGGCAGTCAACCTGTCGAAAGTACGGTTGTCATACATACCGTCAACTTTGTCATAACCGACAGAAACGTTGCTCTTAACATATTTCGATCCTCCGATTATGCTCAGGCTATGCTTCTGTGATGGTGACCAAGACTTGTACACCGCATTGTGCCAGTCCGTGTCAGGATAGGCATCTGGATCCTTCGCGTGATTTGCCGGGTAAGCGTCGATATATTCCTGCGTCCATCTTCCGTACATACCTGCCGCAGGGTTTTTCATATATTCTTCCAGATTGTCACGTTCAAGCCTCTGGACAGCGGTCAAGGTCTGTGGGTGCTTGGAAAAATACTGCATCCCGTATTCAAAGTTATATGCCAGGCGAAGATTGTTGTCCCTGGCAGTCTTGGTCGTGATCAAAATAACACCCGCAGCGGCCCGGGCACCGTAGATTGATGCCGAAGCCGCATCCTTAAGCACCGAGATGTTCTCGACATCCGCCGGGTTGACATCTTCAAGCGATCCCTCCACACCGTCAATCAGGACAAGAGGGCTGCTTTCGTTGATGGTCGTCACACCACGCACGCGGATGGAAGCGGACTCTTCAGGACTTCCCGATGAGCGGCTTACGGTGACACCCGGCATCACTCCCTGCAATGCCTGGGAGATGCTGTGCACGTGACGGTTCTCCAATGTCTCTCCCGACACGGACACTATGGATCCGGTGAGGTCTCTCTTACGCATCGAACCATAACCGACAACGACCGCCTCGTCAAGATTCTCCGCTTTGTTCTTCATTGTGATGTCAAGGTTCTTCTTGCCGTTGACATTCACTTTGATGGTGGAATATCCGACATAGCTGATTTGAAGCTCTTCATCAGGATCAACCTTGATCTTGAATTTGCCGTCAATATCAGTCATTGTCGCCGCGTTTTTGTTCCCGACAGGAACAATCGAGACACCGATCAGCGGTTCTCCGTTCTCGTCCTTGACAACGCCAGTGACATCCATGACCTCTGACTGGCCCTGCTGTGCGGAAACTGATGTGGCGTTCCCGACCTCCAATCCAGCCGGAGAGGTATTACCCGCCAATGCCGTTACCGGAAGCCCCAAAACCAAGGCTCCTACAAACAGCAAACTTTTCATACAGTTGTTCATAATAAGAATTTTAGTTATATATATTTAGTGTCTTATTTTTCAGTGCAAAATTAGACAGAAAAAAAGAGCGAGGCAGACATTTAATCGATTTATTATAGGACAAAATCGACATCGCCACCGCCCCCTTATTCGTCGCTTATGACACAACCCGTAGCCTAAGCCTTGACTTTAAGCAGGAAAACATTCCTGGACCATCACATCATCGACTGAGACATAGCCTGACGTGTTTTTTGCGGTCAGGTAGATGGTCACCGATGTGTTACGGCCGGTTTCAAACTCAAACTCATAACGTTTCCAGACGCCATCATTGGCGTCCTCGCTTTCTATTTCCACAACATCACCTTTTCCGAACACGTCCGTATCATAGTTCTTGACTCCCACAGTTAATTTCTGGCCCTGTTCTATTTTCGACCACACGCTCATCTTATACCGCGTCTTTGGCTTCAGACCCGTAAGCCTTTGACTGATTCCGTCCCGTCCAGAGCTGTCTCCAAGGCGAAGGGAATGACGCGCGGAACGGATAGTCTCCCTGCCTAAGTCGCCGCCATTCTTATTATCCCCGAGATGCATCGGACTGACACCTCTCTCAAGATTGATCACCTGAGCTTTCCCGGCACCGGTTTTTGTCCAGCCGCGGTCAAATGGAGCACGTTCAAAAGAGTTGTTGTAAACATGATTGTCAAACTGCAATCT
>CAVCRL010000059.1:8623-10694 GCA_963604455.1 Lachnospiraceae bacterium
GTATAGTCAAGGATATTATTTATGACATACGTGCCGTTCTGGTCGTTCCTGTACGACTCGATCTTGGCCCACCCCCAGTCGTTCATAGAGCCGCAGGTGTCGTAGATCGTATTGTTGTACACCTGCATATTCTGGCTCGGCACATTGAAAGAGAGACCATAGGTGGTGATGTCGTACATAACGTTATGGTGGACACTGAAATTCTGCACACCGCAGTCAAAATAGATTCCCATGGCATTGTCTGGTGACCAGTTGCCGTGCACCACATTGTGGTCGATCTCCATCCCACCTCCGTCACAGGTGCCGAAGTAAATCATACCGCAGTCGTTTGTCAGCATACCGCAGTCATAGAAATGGTTGTACGCGATCCTTCCGCCGCCACCGTTTCCGCCTATCATCGAGCGCGGCACATTGTGGGCCGTATTGTGATAAAACACAGCATCCTCTCCGTATGGTGAGAACGCGCTCGTCCCCGTGATACCGTAGTCAGTGTCGTGCACATAGCAGTTGATCACCTTGTTCTTTTTGCCATAGGCGGTGATCCCTCCTCTGAATGTATAAGCGAAGACACTGTTCCATATCGCGTTGTCATTTCCGCCCAGACTGACCGCGGCATCTGATTTATCAGTAAGATTATGATTAAGCCAGTAAGCTTCCATCCGGTCCACCACGCAATGATTGGAACCGCTCTCGAATATCAGATTCGCTCCGAACAGATCCACATTCTCAAAAGTGACAAACGCCGCATCCGTGAATTTCAGACCGGAAACACGTGACTTCATCCTGATCCGCATATTGTTCGGATCCTCGTCACTGTCAAGACACAGATAAAGTTTGCCGGCAGTCGAGTCATAATACCATTCTCCCGGAGTGTTCAGCAGGTCAAGCGAATTGCTGATATAATACTTATGACCTTTCCGGACAACCTCCGAACCGTTGGGCGAGGCGTTTTTGATTATGAAACCGCCATCCGTGAGTCCAAGCACAGGGCCTTGCCATCCGCGCCATTGTGAGGTTCCCTTATAGTTGAATATAGCGCCGACGAGATCAAGCCCCGACGGAAGTTCGGAATCAATCACCATTTCCGCTCCGCTTCCCTCCTGTGTCTCGGAAAAAACGGGCTTCATAAGAAGGTCCGGCACACTCACCTCATTAAGAGAGACCCCTTCACCTGCCCTGTCCGGCCATTGGGCGAGGAACTGCATCCTGTCACCGACAAAGAGCTGGTTCTCGCTTCCAAGAGGCATAACGACATCAGCCACCCAGACGCGCCCGGTCACCCGTCCTGACTTGGAATGTTCCGTGAGGCTCTCATCAACCGTCCATACCGCATTGACGGGCTCCGTTCCGTCGATGACGACCCTGTCCTTCACGCCATCGCTTTTAGCCTTGAATATGATACCTTCGCTGCTCTTCCCCTTTATCTTTATTATGACGCTCTCACGATAGTTTCCTCCCGCGATCTCGACAACGTCTCCAGCCTTGGCCACATTGGCGGCTTCCTGAATTGTCTTGAACGCTCTCTTAGGCGACGAGCCATCACCGGAGGATCGCACAGAAGCATCGACATATATGGTCTCCGCCGAAGCGACGGTCGGGAAGAGTAGAGAAATCACCATTCCCGCCAGAATCATATCAGCTGACAGTTTGTTCATCTTCTTGACTTTATTATATTTATAAAGAACTCAACTTTTTAGAATTTCTTGATTTTAAGGACCGGAACCGTCATCTCACGAGCCTTTTCGGGCAGAAAGACCGTGAGGCCGTCCGCCGAACGTTTGAATTTCACGTTTCCATATCCAAGAAGCTGCAACTTTTTGATCTTGGACGACAGAATCTTGCCACCCTCGCCCAAAGCCTTTATCGTGACGGTGGTACCATCCTCAGGCATATTCAATATCGAGGCATAGAGGTATGAATCAGTCTGAGTGAAACGGATCTCCTGGGAATCCATCTTGGCATAGCGTTTTTCATTGAAGTCAGTCTTCTTCTCGCCGTCCATAGTGCTTTCTCCGAAAACAGCGCAAGGGCGTGTGTCATATATGCTTTCGGAATTGACGGCCATCCAGTC
>CAVCRL010000059.1:11412-13426 GCA_963604455.1 Lachnospiraceae bacterium
AAAGGAAGCCCGGCTTTCCTCGCAGCCTTTTCCCATTCGGCAAGCACGTCACGCTCTGGACCCATATTCATCGAATTCCAAGGCTGATACTTGCTGTCCCAAAGGTCGAAATTGTCGTGATGATTCGCCAAGGCCACAAAATAGCGGGCACCGATTTTCTTGTAAAGAGCCACAAGTTTCTCCGGATCCCATTTCTCTGCCTTGAAATGAGGCAATATATCCTTGAATCCTATTTCCGTAGGATGTCCGTAGTGCTCGACATGGTAGTTGTATTCCTTAGATCCCTCACGATACATCGACCGGGCCATCCAGTCGCCGGTGCCTTCCACGCACTGAGGTCCCCAATGAGCCCAGATTCCGAATTTTGCGTTCCTGAACCATTCCGGCACTTTCTGCTGCTTCAACGACTCCCAAGACGGCTCGAACCTGCCGGTCTCTATAGCTTCGGCGGTCTCTGAAACCCGGATGAGGTCTCCGTCTCCCTGCGCGGCCATAGATGTGGAGCACAGGGCTGTCAACACAGCCGCGATGACACATTTTAAATTCATTCCGTTCATTGCCATAATTTTCTGTTTTTGATAGTCTGACTATAACAAATTGCCTGAATCCAGACAACGGCCCAGCCGCAAAGATAGTTGAATGTAGAGGTATTAATCTCACAATCGTGTGGTGAGTGCAAAAGTAGTCCTTTTGGAATACGCACTTTCTATCAAAATCGATTTTTTATAGGACATAATCGATATTGTCTTAGAATATTCTATGATTTTCCAGAATTATATATTTAATTTGTATTGAGTCGAAACCAACAGAGATCAAGGTCTGGTTATGAAAACAAACAACATTCTAATGCTGAATGTCGGCCACGCAAAGCATAACGCCGACTGGAATTTCAAGAAAGTCAACAGTCCTTTCACGAGGATATATTATGTCACAAAAGGAAGCGCGGAGGTTGAGATTGATTCCAAGCGGCACAAATTGGTGCCGGGCAATATGTACATCATACCGGCATTCACGGATCATACCGACATCTGCGACGGCGTGTTCGAGCATTTCTATGTGCATATATATGAGGACGTCACTTCCGGGATCGGGCTGATCGGAAGCTATGATTTTCCTGTGGAGATTCAAGGTAATGACCTTGATATGACCCTGTTCGCCAATCTTTGCGACCACAACAGGGCTATGGCTCTGAAATTCGCCGACCCTAAGATCTATGACAACAAGCATTCAATGATAGAGTGTGTGAGACTCAACAGAAACCGGCCGCTCTACGATCAGTTGGAATCGATGGGCGTCATCTATCAATTGTTGGGGCGGTTTATGCGTTTTGCAAAACCGAGATTCCAGATTTCTGATGAGCGCATTTCCAATGCGTTGAAGGCCATCTCGGAAAAGGAAGGAGAACTCCTGACCGTGGACGCGCTCGCCTGCGATGCGTGTATGTCGAAAGATCATTTCATCAGGCTTTTCAGGCAGGAGGTTGGAGACACGCCCGCGCAATTCATCATCAACGGAAAGATGACCAAAGCCAAGCTGATGCTCGCATCTGAGAATATCTCCATAAAGGATGTGGCCTTTAACCTCGGATATTACGACATCTCCTATTTCACACGCCTCTTCAAAAAACACACGAACTTCACGCCGCGCCAATATCGTAGCTTCTTCAACAAAGAGACATCGGATTAGGATGTCTTTCACATCCTTGAGTTTACGCCCGACCATACTCACATAAAATAATTTCGGCTTCAAACGGAATATATCAGAATTTTGTACTATTTTTACCCCAATTTTAAGGGACAGTGCTATGGTTGAGGCGAGAGATATCGTGGGGATCAGCGTGCCATTCGCGGCGGGGGTCGCGACGGGGGCGGTTCTGTGGCCCTTTCTTTCCGGCGAGATGCCGCTTATCACTAGTTCGATTTTCCTTGTTCTCATTTGTATAACAACCATATTGGTGCGCTTCGACAAGCTCAGCGACCGGAGCGGAAAGCGGTTGGTGAGCATGTCGAACCAA
>CAVCRL010000060.1:0-13421 GCA_963604455.1 Lachnospiraceae bacterium
TGCTAAACCTGCATACGGGTAACCGTATCACGAGTTCGAATCTCGTTCTCTCCGCGAAAAAGGCCTTGCAGAAATCTCTGCGAGGCCTTTTTGCATTCAGTGGTGTTCGGAGAACTCGCAGCCGCAGAACGTTTGGTTGTACATTGACCATTCCTTGATCAGGGCGTTGCGTCGCTCCTGAAGACCACCTCGGCGCCAGTTCTGGTTCCACCACAGGACTTCGTTCCGTTCGGACAAAGGGCCCACCTGATCCGAATCGGCGGCACGGACTTCATCTGGCATCCCATTTACGACATCGCAGGCCCAACGGCCGGCAGCGTCAACCTGCCCCAGATCCTTCCAACGGGATGATGCCAAAGTTGTTGTCAGGAGAGTGTAGCCGTGGGCGGAAGCGTAACGGGCGGCACGAAGGAGACGGAACTTGAAACATTCCTGACAGCGTGGGCCACGCTCAGGCATATCAGCGATGCGGACGGCCGGCTCCTTCGGCATACTCCGCGATCCCACAGGCTCGGCTGCCGACGGTAGTTCCAAACGACGGACAAATTCCAGCCAAGCGGAGTGATCATATTCATCATCAATCGTTTCCAACCCGTGCGCCGCGGCGTAGCGACGCAGCTCGTCACGACGGATGGAATATTCACGGAAAGGGACGATGTTGGAATTGCTGAAGAATATTCCGGGGCGCAGGCCGGCTCCGACCATCCATTCGATGATGGCGGTCGAGCAGGGGGCGCAGCAGCAGTGCAGCAGGACGCGCTCCTTCGAGAGGTCGCAGCCATCCGGAGGCTCCGGAACGAAACCTTTTTTATGAATATTCTTGTTCGGCATCCGGTAAAAAAACAGGCAGGCGCCGAGACCGGTTTGGAAAAGCAGCCAAAGGTCACCGAGCCTGCCTGAATATATTCAGTGTAAATTACTTCTCCGGAAGTGGACGGATGTCCAGACTGAGCTCATCGAGCTGGGTCTGGTCGATCTGAGACGGAGCGTCAATCATCACGTCACGGCCCTGGTTGTTCTTCGGGAAGGCGATGAAGTCACGGATGGACTCCTTGCCGGCGAAGAGGGCGCAGACACGGTCGAAACCGAACGCCAGACCTCCGTGAGGCGGAGCGCCGTACTGGAAGGCATGGATGATGAAGCCGAACTTATATTCAGCCTCCTCAGGACTGATGCCAAGCACCTCGAACATCCTCTTCTGCACCTCTGCGTCGTGGATTCGGATCGAGCCGCCACCGAGCTCAGTGCCGTTCAGCACGAAGTCGTAGGCATTGGCGCAAACCCTTTCGAGATCCTCTTTCTTGTCGCTGTAGAACAGTTCCATGTGCTCCGGCTTAGGTGCGGTAAACGGATGGTGCATGGCGTAGAAACGGCCGTCCTCCTCGCTCCATTCCAGAAGTGGGAAGTCCACGATCCAGAGCGGAGCGAAGACCTTAGGGTCACGCAGACCGAGCCTGTTACCCATCTCGATACGCAGAACGCCCAGCATTGTCTGGACCTTGCGCTTGCCGTCACCGGACATAACGAAGACGATGTCACCGGTCTTGGCCTCAACAGCCTCGGCGATGGCCTTCAACTCGTCAGGAGAGTAGAACTTGTCGATGGAGGACTTCACGGAGCCGTCAGCGTTGAGCTTGATGTAGATCAAGCCCTTGGCTCCTACCTGTGGCCTCTTGACCCATTCGGTCAGCTCATCGATCTGCTTGCGGGTATATTCAGCGCCACCCGGAACCGCGATGGCTCCAACGTAGGCGGCATCCTCAAGAACAGAGAATCCCTTGCCCTTCACCTTGTCGGTGATCTCGTGGATGGTCATCCCGAAACGGACATCCGGCTTGTCCGAGCCGTACTTGTCCATCGCGTCGTACCAGCTCATACGAGGCATAGGGTTAGGAATATCAACTCCGAGGACGTTCTTGAACATCGTTCTCATCATTCCCTCGAACATATTCAGGACATCCTCCTGCTCGACGAAGGACATCTCGCAGTCGATCTGGGTGAACTCCGGCTGACGGTCGGCGCGCAGGTCCTCGTCACGGAAGCAGCGGACGATCTGGAAATAGCGGTCGTAGCCGGCCACCATCAGGAGCTGCTTGAAGGTCTGAGGGGACTGCGGAAGAGCATAGAACTGTCCCTGATTCATTCTTGAAGGGACCACGAAATCACGGGCTCCCTCCGGCGTGGACTTGATCAAGTACGGAGTCTCGATCTCCATAAATCCTTGGCCATCAAGATAGTTGCGCACCTCGTGAGCGAGTTTGTGCCTCAAGGCCAGCGCCTTCTGGAGCGGATTTCTTCTCAGATCCAGATAGCGGAACTTGGCGCGAAGATCCTCGCCGCCGTCGCTCTCGTCCTCGATCGTGAACGGAGGGGTGACAGACTTGTTGAGGACGTTGATCGCCTCAAGCTTGATCTCGATGTCGCCGGTGTCCATCTTGGCGTTCTTGCTCTGACGCTCGACAACCTCACCGGTGGCCTGGATGACATATTCACGGCCCAAGGAGGTCGCGGTCTCCACCAAAGCGGCGTCAGCGTCCGCCTCAAGGACGAGCTGTGTGATGCCGTAGCGGTCACGCAAGTCAATGAAAGTCATTCCGCCGAGCTTCCTTGACCTCTGCACCCAACCGGCGAGGGTCACCTTCTGCCCGACATTCTCAATGCGGAGTTCCCCGCACGTGTGTGTTCTGTACATATTGATATGTTTTGAATATTCTTCCTTCCGCGGCCCGCGTCTTTCCCCCCGGCCCCGCAACCTGCAAAGTTAGCAAATTCTCCCCAAGAATGATTGAATATGTCTGATTTTCATTCAGTGGTCATATTCATAGGATGTCCATTATGTATCATATTATGTACAAAACTATGAACACTTTTTGATACATCAAAAAGTGTTCATATAAAAAAGCCGGAACTTCAGGCTCTTGGAATATATTCAAGATCAGCTATTCGGACTTTCCGGAAGGGAGGATTTTGCACAGCAGGGTGGCAAGAGACAGGAGGATTAATATTCCCAGAGCAATGAATCCACCGGTCTGATGGCCGAGATAAAACAGCAGGCTGGCGGCCAGAAGCCATATTCCAAGGGAGACATAATCGCAGTCATCCTGAGCGACAAGGGCTTTCAGAGAGAGACGCTTGCTTGCCAGACCCTTTATGATCGCGACGACACCAAGCAAAACGATGACAACCGCCACAGCCAAAAGGACATACTGAATGACTTTGTTGTGCTGAAGGAACGAGCTGATCAGCACAAGGGCACCAAGGTTGATGGTGCTGGTGATACGTTGAGAAAAATTGGTCATATGTGCAAATAATTATAGGTTAATAATATAAATATGATAACGGTGACGGCCATTCTCCAGAACCGTCACCGTTACAACTGTTGCTATTTCTGAATAAGGACGTTGTTATAAACCTTTGTGGAGATCGACAGTTTCATCCTGGTGGCCGAAGTCGGGTTCTTCGCATTGAAGAGTTCGAAATAGACGCCTGATATCACACGCTTACTTGCAGACCAGCTTCCGATGTCTTTCAAAGGAGCATAGTACTTGCCTGTCTCAGGGTCCAAAGTAAATGTGAAAGCCACCTTGAGCGATGTGTCCCACGAAATATAGCCATCTCCATAGACCATAGAATAAGCATAAGCAGGGGCTTCCTTATAAACGACTTCCCCGATATACTGGCCAGCACTCATTGTAAAAGTGAAAGTATCTGGATCAAAAGGGACTTCCATATACGCTCCCTCTCCCATACTGTTGTTGGTGAAGTTGATCCTGAATGTTCCCTTTTCAGCGTCGTAATCACTGATGGTCACAGGCATTGACTTTTTGACAGTACCGGAGGCGGTTGTTGTTCCGGACCAATCATACTCACCGGCGAAAACCGTGTCGAACGACCATTGGATAATCTGTATTTTCTTATCACCGATGGTGATGTTGCCGGTTCTGACCTGGCCGGTCTTGTTGTCAGCGGCCTTGATTATCACGTTACCGTTCTCATAAACAGTTGACAGCCAATCCACATCGGCGACACCGGCCGGCTCGTAATTGTTATGAGACAATGGAATGGCCACCTGTCCGTTGATGTCTTCGACGTGATAGCTGTCCTCAGCTTCCGGCAACAAGAAATAACATCCGTACTGATGAGCTGTGACGCGGGTCGAATAGTCACCGCAAGTGATGATGATGTCGGCATAACGATTGTCCAATCCATCATATTCACCCACATTCACATTGATCGTGTTGCCGCTTACGGATGTCGTGCACCAAGGGCGAGACGATGTCGCCACAATGGAGCCCTCGGCCTCGACAACAATTGTTCCGGAGCCACCCGCACGCTCGAATACGACATCAGTGGAGACTATCTTAATGGTTCTCTGCGTCTCGTAATCGCCTTCAACGCTCTCACAACCACTGAAAAAAGCAACCGACAACGCCGCGACTAAAAATATCAAAATCTTTTTCATACGTTTCTATTTTTTAGCAAGGGAATAAATCCATCTCATCAATGAGGTGTTCCTCGGGAAAAGCCAACCGGTGCTGGCCGCAGGAGCGCTAAGCCTATTACCCTCAGCATCCCACATACAGAGATAGAATGAATTAGACCAACGTGAACCGCTCCAGAGATACTCGGCATTGATGTAATAAACAGGCTTGTCCACATCACCGTTCCACTCTGTAGAACCCATCACTTTGTTGGTCGGCCAGGTGAAACCACCAGTCGTGCCATCCAAAGCGCATAGACGGACCTCGTTGCCGTTAGGCAAGTGCCCAAGGGTCTGGATCTGCCAGCTAAGGGTTCCCTGTGACCGGTTATAATCCCAAACAATGTCATAGTTGGCGTTCAGTCCAGACATCAGATACGTTGAGTTCTTCACCCCTGGAGAAAGAACGACCGTCACGGAATCGTATTTCACGTCAGCCTCATTCTCACGGTTATAGTACAGCCAGTACTCACCCGCATACTCACCATACCGCCTGAATCCCTCTGGCACAGAACCTTGAAGAGACTCAGAAGTTCCAGCCAATGTAAGAGTCATCGTTTTTGGATCGAACTGGAACTCGTCAGCGACAGAACTTCCGACCTCAACAGGCTCGTAAAGCCGGATTCCTTCCGGCGTGAACATATATGCCACCTGTTTGGTCTCCTCTCCTAAAGATAATTCAACCTGCTGGTATGTCTGGTTTACCGAACCTTTTACTTCCTGTCCACCGATGTTTCCGTTCAATCCACTAAGGCCACAGTCAGCGAAATCGTTCAGAACGGTGTTGACTTTTGCAAGATAAGAAGCCGGGCTCTCCTGCAAAGGTTTCATCACGATGATGTTGCCGGAACGACGCCCCATCATCTTGACGTGATCATCCTCAACCTCAAGAAGCATAAAGTCGAAGTCTCCACCATAAGCTTGATACATAGAGGAAGAAGGAGTGGCGAACAAATGCATAAAAGCGTTGTTTGTGTCAAAGGACAATGTCGGGCCAGTGTCGCTGCCAAGGCGGTAGAGACTTGACACCGTCTTGCTCAAATCCTTAGAGCGCTCATACCCAACCTCAACGTTCTCTTCATTGAACTTGACCGTGAAATTAAAGCCTCCATAAGACTGGTAGTTATCCGGATAGTAGTACATCACCCAACCATTCTCCGGTTTCATCAAGACTTTTTTCGCGTTTTCAAGGTATTCGGTCATTCTCACCGAAGGAGAGTCATCAAAGACATCAGCCTGATCCTTAAGGCAGGACTGGAAGATGAATCCGAACACGGCGACAGCAAAAAGTATATTAATCTTTGTCTTCATATTCATCGATTTTAATTAAGGTTCAAATCAGTGAGATCAACCTTCCCCGAGGTAACCTCTTTCTGACGCCTGAGAATTGTCGCACGAAGGAGGTCAATGTCAATCTTGAAGGTGTCCATCATATAGGAACGGACATAATCCAGTTTGGTCTTCAGCAGTTCCGCACCATCAGCGCCATTATTCGCGGCGGCTTCAAGCTGTGCGTCCCACCACTCAGGAGAGTTGATCACATAAAGGGAAAGCAGCTCGGCGAAATCCTCCCCGGAAGAGTGCTGGGCATAGGCTGATATGTAGCCACGAAGAAGATAATCCTTATTGTAAGGAGATGAGCTCCAGCTGTCTGCCACGTAAGTGGTACCGGTCACCTCGCGGAATCCGGCAGGATAGTCCCTTGTCTGATTGAGGATGTGGGTAAACTCGTGGTGGATCGTCTTGATATAGCGGCTGTTAAGCCCGGAAGCGGAATTGATGTACGTCTTAAGATAGTTCACACCCGCAAGCAAGATCTTCTTGCCGCTCTCCGCTGTACCGAGAATGTAGGTTCCGTTGTTCTTGTACTGCCATTCTCCGATGAGGAAAAACTCCTTAGGGAAATACTGGCGGGTAAAGTCAACTCCTCCGACCTCATCGTAGGTGTCGATGCAGAGGTACTTCACAAGATGAGCCAGCATAACAGAGCAATCATAGTCGGCCGGAATAGTGTAGTAATTCAGATCGGACTCGATGCTCTCATAACGGTATTTGAACTCAATATTGTAAGGAGAGACATAATTGGCCTCAAGCCATTTGTCAAAGTCATTCTTAGTGTACTGGTCCACCGTGATGATGCTGACCGGATCCAATTCGTCCTCCGAGCAGGAGACACAGGCGGAAAGGGCAGCCACGGTCATCAGGAAATATATTAATGTCTTTTTCATATTCAAAAATATTTAGTCAAACGCGGAGTTTAACGAGGATTAGGTGTAACACCGGCGGCAATGACGCGGACCGGAAGTTGCATCGCCCTGCGAGGGTCGTCAACCGGCATAGAATCGGTAAGAGTCATCGGCTTTCCGGTCATATCCATACTTCTGCGATGGATCTCGATTCCGAAACGCTTCACGTCGAACCAACGCTGGCCAAGGCCGAGAGACTCAACCCTCTTGGCGGCGAGTATGCACTGGTACATAGCCTCTTCCTGCGATCCTTCCTCAACAGCTCCGAAAACAGGGTTGATGTGTTTCTTGACAGTGGATTTGTTCCACTCCCAGTAAGCAACGCCATCATAGAAAGCCTTGATGGAAGCCGGAGTCATCTCCGCTGTGGTCGTGTTGCAGTTATGTACCCAAAGGTTAAGGTCTTCGCAAGCCTTGTTGTAGTCGCCAAGATGAACATAGGCCTCAGCCCTGTTCAGAAGACACTCATCTGTACTGAGCGCAGGATAAACGGTTCTGAGGAAGCCGATTCCGGCGACAGGGTCAGTGTATTGGAATATTCTTGGACATCTCCAGAAGATCACCCTGTCCATACTTCCGACATAAACAGCCGGTGCGTCCTTGTAGGCTGCGGTCCCCCAAGGCTGGGCGGCCAGACAATCCTCATAATTAGCCAAATACGCTCCGTGAGAATACATCGATGCCGTACCGTATGCTCCGAAAGCCTGTCCCATCACGGAGAAAGCAGTGAAAAGAAGCAGGTTGGCATTGACCGACGGATCCACGTAATGGAGGGTTGTCGGCTGCTGCTGAGGGCTTCCATTCGGCATTGTGGCAAGGACATCATAGTCCCTGAGCATCGTGGACGGAGATGAGCCAAGGCAAAGGTCAGCGTACTTGACTACCAGATCGTACTTCTCATAGAAGAGATAGAAACGGGCGGCGAAAGCGTAGGCCGCAAGCTTGTTGAAATGGTACTTCGGCACGGTGTAGTTGTCATCGCCGACAAGGGCGAGTCCTTTCTCAAGGTCCTCCTCGATCTGGGCATAGACATCCGCCACGTTGCCTCTTTCATAATGAGGGGCAAGAGTGGTCTCCGGCTTGGTCATATACGGTATTCCGAGATCCGTGGAGCTTGTCTGCTTGTTGTACTGGAGGCAGAACATATTCACAAGGATGAAGTGGGAGTACGCGCGGCAAAGGTAAGCCTCGCCAAGAGCCTGGCTCAAAGCAGTGGATGTCTCCGGACCACCAAGCTCATCAATCGCCACGATGGCCTGGTTGGCCGAAGCGATGGCGGAATAGTATGATCCCCAGATTCTCTCCGTGGACTCGTTGTTGGACTCCTCCAGCTCGCTCCACTCATAGATGGAGTCAAAGAAACGGCTGGTTCCCGTGTACTGGACACCGTAGTTGTCCACATTGTCGGAATAGAACTCGGCGATGAGTATGTGGTCGTTCTCGGAATATGCCGATCCAAGAAGCGAGACCACCTTCTCCTCGGAATCAACAGTGGCTCTGTTGTCCGGAGTCGTGTCGAGGAATTTGTTGCAGGCGGAAAGACCGGCCAAAGCGATGGCGGCCGCCAGAATGTATGTTATCTTGAATGTTTTCATAACTTTTCTTGTGTTTAGAGTCCGAGCTTGAGTGTCAAAGTGAACTGTTTAGGGACTGGAACCGCCACACCACCGGTGTTGAAGAACTCTGGATCCTGACCGTTGAGCTTGCTGTCAGCGTAGATCAGGAAGAGGTTCGTGGCCTGAAGCTTGAGCGACATTGAGTTCATCTTCAAAGCCTTGACAATTCTTGACGGCATCTCGTAAGAAAGAGAGATCTCCTTCATTCTGATGAAGTCTCCGCTGGCGATACGCTCCGTCGAGTAGTTGTAAGCGTTGTAGGCGTAGCTCAAAGAGGAATATTTCTTGTTCTGCCAACGGCTTGCGATGACAGGAACAGTGGTGATGTTCTCGTCTCCAGGTACAACCCAACGGTTCCTGAACTCCTTAGGCATCGAGGAAAGATCCGTGTAGTAGTTCTTGAACACAGGATCAAGCCTGATGACATTGCCGAACGAGTAGGTCATAAACACATTCAAAGTGAATCTCTTGAACTTAAATGTGTTGCCGAGGGAGCCGACATCGGTAGGCTCTGATGTTCCGGAATATTCAAGGAATCCGAGTTTGTCCGGATCGCTGTTCTGGAAGTTGATTCCGGTGACCGTGATGTTCCCGTCCTCATTGAGGAATGTAGGCAGACCTTCAGAGTTCAGGCCCTTGAAAGGAATCGAGAAGATACTATGGTTCGGATAGCCTTCCTGGGCAAAACCGGTTCCGGAGATGAGGTCGATGACTCTCTGTGAGGTCAAGAGATCCGTCACCTCGTTCTTTGTGTGCGAGTAGATGAAGTTTGTTGACCAGGTGAAATCCTTTGTCTTGATGTTGGTTGTCGTGAGACTGAGCTCGACACCGCTGGACTTCATCGAAGCGATGTTACCATACTTTCTCACCTCTCCGCCGACACCAGGAGTGTTGGTCAGACCGATAAGGTCGAAGTTGTCTCTCTTGTACCAGTCGAGGGCAAAGTTGATCCTGTTGTCGAAGAAACCGGACTCGAAGCCGATGTTAAGCTCGTGCTTCTTCTCGAACGTAAGATCCTCATTCGCGAGGCTTGCGATGTAAAGGGTTGATTCCCTAAGGCTTGAAGATGGTCTCCAAGGAATCTCGCTGCTGATCTTGACCTCCGAGTTGTTGACCCAAGACGGACCGCTCTCTCCTGTCAATGAATATGAAGCCTTGAGTGCAAG
Source organism: Lachnospiraceae bacterium (assembly GCA_963604455.1). Lineage (GTDB taxonomy): Bacteria > Bacteroidota > Bacteroidia > Bacteroidales > UBA932 > Cryptobacteroides. The sequence goes on from CAVCRL010000060.1 coordinate 9,509, forward strand.
GTGGGATACATAAGGATAGAGGCTCTTCATAAACGGCTCGTCGTGCACATTCCATCTTCCTGACACGTTCCAAGTAGGAAGCCATCTTGCGGTGCGGGACTTTCCAAGGCGGTTGGATCCCTCATAACGGACTGTTCCGTTGATGATGTACCTTCCTTTGAATGAATATGTTCCCGTGCCGAAGAAAGCGGCTCTGCGCTCACGTGAATTGCCGAGGGTGTAGTAATCAGCTCCGTCCTCGGAACCTTTCTTGAAGACGAGATAGTCATAGTTGGCGATCTCACCCATATCATACTGCATACCCCAGCCTCTGAACCAGACAGCGTGACGGTCAACGCTGTTGACCTCCATACCGCCATAAAGGTTCAGGAGATGATCCTCGCCGAACTGGTCGTTGTAGCTTGCCGTCGCGCGGAAGTCCCAGCCGTTCATCTTGTTGTCCGTGCGCTGGAAGATACCTCCGTTAGGAAGCACGGTCTCCGGAAGAGAGTAAGGATTGTCCGGATCGGTGTAGAGGAACGGATTGCTGTTCCTGATGGTCGATGTGCTCATCTCCCTGTAGGCCAAAGCCTGGTTGGAGTTGTCAAGCACATTGTGCTCACGGGTGGTCTGCGAGTATTTCACAGCGGCCAAAGCACTGAGTTCCAACTTCTTGATCGGATTGAACTTCAACTCTGCCTGATTTCTGAAGTTGAACACGTCCAGATCAAGATAGTTGTTGTCCAACTCGTACATAATGTTGAACGGAGCGTAGTTCCTTGTGTAGAACACATCCGGATCAAGAGTCCTGGAAGTGTTGAGGGCGTATGAGTACGGGTTGATGTCGAAGTCTCTCTTCACCTCACCGGTCACGGCGTTGATGGATGAGCTCAAGGTTCCAGGAGCCCTCTGCTTTCTGTAGGAAGCGTTGCTGATGAGATTGAGGGACAGGTTGTCGAAGATCTTGTAGGTAAGGTTCATATTCGCTGTGTAACGCTGAACCTTGCTCTGGTTCGTCCAACCCGGATCGTCCATTATACTCATTGACGCATAGTAGTTTGTCTTCTCGGATCCACCTGAGATGCTGACTGAGTGCGTGTGCTGGATCGCGGTCGAGAACAGACGGTCGAACCAGTCGGTGTTGCGGTACTCGGCGGCACGGAGATATTCAGCCTTTGCCTCAGGAGTGTTGGCGAGAGCGAACTGTCCGGTCTTTGGGTCGTACTGGCTGAGAAGCTGGTACATCTTGCCATAGACACCGCTGTCGGAAGCGGTTGATGTGCTGGCATAGTTGAGCCAACCCTTCTGCTGAAGTTCCTGGTAGATGCCCATCTGATCCTGGGAGTTCATAATGTTGAAGGTGCTGTACATCGGCTTCAGACGCATCGTATATTCACCATTGTAGGTGATGTGCGCCTGTCCGGCACGACCTTTCTTAGTGGTCACGACGATGACTCCCGCCATAGCCCTGGCTCCATAGATTGAAGTCGCGGAGCCGTCCTTGAGGATGTCAAAGCTCTCGATGTCATCGGAGTTGAGTCCCGCGATGGCTGAAGAGATCAGGGTGTTGGCGTCTCCGGAGGAAAGATCCTCGGCGCTCACCTCGACAACGTCCTCCATAATCACACCGTCAACAACCCACAATGGTTTTGAGGATCCGTAGATGGAGGTGGAACCGCGGACACGGATCTTAGGAGCCGTACCGAAGGTACCTGACACATTCTGCACGGACACACCGGCCACCCTTCCTTCAAGGGAACGGCTGATGTCGGCCATACCGTCCAGTTTGGCGTCATTGGCGCTGATCTTTGTGGCGGATCCGGTGAACATTCGCTTGTCCATCTTCTGCATACCGGTCACCACAACCCCCTCAAGAACCTCTGAGTCAGGATCAACCGTGATTTTCATCACATCAGCGATCTCGACCCTCTTCTCCTTGGCTCCAAGGTAGGTCACAACAACGAATTTTGCACTTGCAGGCACTCCCGTGATCTGGAAGTTGCCGTCCACATCGGTAATGCTACCGATTTTGGTTCCTTCCACCGAGACGTATGCCCCGATCGCCGGCTGTCCGTCTTCCGAGAAGATGACATTTCCTTTGACGGTTCTCGTCTGGGCTGACAGCAGTCCTGCCGCTGTCAGTAGAAAGACCAAGACCATAAAGATTTTTTTACTCATAAAATTTGGTTTTGTTAAACTCCGCGTTTAATAAAAATTCACAATCCAACATCCTCAAAATCATCCTCGAAGTTTCTCTCCGAAAAAGGATTCTTGTTAATGGTCATATCAAAAACGCCTTTCTGCATCGTTTAAGTGGGGCTGCAAGTTAGGCAAAAGATTTCAAATTACCGCCAGTCCGGATAAAAAAATCTCAAAAAAACGGTACTTGAAAGGTCTCGGAGGCATTTCGAGATCTGTCCAAGAGGGTGTAGTAAGGTCTAACGGAAAAGATTAAGAGCCGTCAATTCAAGTCGGCCGAATATTCATTCATAAGGCAACCTTCGATCAATAGGTATGCAGGCTGAAGCCTTGGGCGGAAGGGAGATAGTTGACACCCCACCAGCACATCTGAAGGAGGAGGAAGGAGAATATCAGCAGGAGAAGGGTGCGGCGGAGGGATTTGCTGGAATGTAATGTCACTTCGACAGGATCAGTGGCCGAAGGCAAAGCAGAGCCTTGTCCCTGACGTAGATGGAGATATAAAAGGTAACTGAGCCACGTGGCGGCGGCCCAGGTCTCTTTCGGATCCCAGGTCCAATAGTCACCCCAAGCTTGCTTGGCCCAAAGGGCACCCATCACTATGCCCATCGTCAGGAAGCCCCAGCCTATGCGGACAAGGGTGTCACAAAGACGAAGGTCGGCTTCGAGCGGTCGCTTCGACAAGGCATCTGGCTGAGAGGTCAATTCGACAGGCTCAGTGACCGGCTTTCGGGTGAGCCAGAGGATGCGTACAGCGAGAATGGTGGCGATGCCCATCACGGCGTAGGCGAACATATAGACGATGACGTGCGGGACGAACCACGGGCTGCGAAGAGCCGGCATAAGTTCCTCTGTGTGAATCTCTGGCTTGAATATGTTGATGCACGCGAAGACGATGGCCATCAGGCAGCCGAACGGCAGAACCCAGCGGTAACGCCAGCGGAGATAGACCCCGAGGCCGATCAGCGAAAGGAAGAGGCTGAACCAAAGGCGGGTCTCCCCCATCGTGCGAAGCGGCGGACGGCCAAGCGTTACCCAGACCCCGACAATGAAAGTTATGAATATGATCGAGCCCGCTCCAGTCAGAAGAACCGCCGGCATCCGACGCTTTGAGACCACTGACATCACGGCTCCGGAAAGCCACGACGCGGAGGCGGCCAAAGCGAACCAAACAAATGAATCCCAACTCATTGCCGTTCCTCCTTTTTATTGAATATTCCTTCGGAAGAATCTGGTCCGGAAGAAAAAGCTCTCTTCCCGAAACGAGGCTTGAACCCGGCGAAGAACACCATCGCCGCGGCGGAGACGAGCAGCAGCCACAAAGCGACACGGAAGACCTCCGACATCGGCGAATGCACACACTTGAATATGCTTGCGAACTCCCCTCGCTCCGTGTCCGACAGGTAGTCCGACTGATAGATCCACCACGACCCGATCTTTGCAGGATGGTTCACGGCGATTCTGGTGTCGTAAGAGCGGCCATCCGGAAGGGTCAAAGTGACCTCGGAGGAATATTCATAGACAGAGAAATCCTTGAGTGTCAGCTCGAAAGGAAGTTTGACAGACGCGTCGGTATATTCATTCCTCGCATAATGCTCCGGGGCGTTCGGCATCGCGATCATTCTCGCCCTGATGGTTCTGCCGATGCCGAATATTCCGGCTATCAGAATCACCGACAGTCCCAGATGGGCAAATGTCACCCCGAGGCGATGCCTGCTGAAATTATGAATATCCT
>CAVCRL010000061.1:0-13390 GCA_963604455.1 Lachnospiraceae bacterium
GCAAAGAGAACCTCTGTTCTGAATTTTTGTAACGTGAAAAATTCAGGTTAGAGGTTCTCTTTGCTTATAAGATCAAAAACAAAACCACCCGGCCGCTTCGATGGTTGGTGAGCTTGCCGAACCACAGCGACCGGGCGGTTTGAATATTCAAAAAACTAAAGTTTCCTGAGCAAGTTGTTCATATTCACTTCCTTGTCGATGATGCCGCGGAGCTCGGCGATAGGGACTCTTCTCTGCTCCATCGTGTCGCGCTCGCGGATGGTGACGCAGTTGTCGTTCAACGAGTCGTGGTCAACGGTGACGCAGAATGGAGTGCCGATGGCGTCCTGACGGCGGTAACGCTTTCCGATTGAGTCCTTCGGATCATACTGGCAGTTGAAATCGAACTTCAGCTCGTTCATCACCTCCTGGGCCTTGTCAGGCAGACCGTCCTTGTTCAGAAGAGGCAGCACGGCGACCTTCACAGGAGCCAGCGGTGCAGGGATGCTCAGCACTACGCGGCTCTCCCCTCCCTCAAGCTGCTCGACCTTGTAGGAATGGCTGAGCACTGCGAGGAACATTCTGTCCACACCGATGGAAGTCTCCACGCAGTAAGGAACGTAGCTCTCGTTGGTCTCCGGATCGAAGTACTGGATCTTCTTTCCGGACAGCCTCTGATGGTTGCCGAGGTCGAAGTCGGTACGTGAGTGGATTCCCTCCAACTCCTTGAAACCGAACGGGAAGTTGAACTCGATGTCGGTCGCGGCGTTGGCGTAGTGTGCCAGTTTCTCGTGGTCGTGGAAGCGATAGTTCTCAGCGCCCATTCCGAGGCTGACGTGCCACTTCATACGGTTCTCCTTCCACTTCTTGAACCACTCCATCTCAGTGCCAGGACGGCAGAAGAACTCCATCTCCATCTGCTCGAACTCCCTCATTCTGAATATGAACTGCCTTGCGACGATCTCATTTCTGAAGGCCTTTCCGATCTGGGCGATTCCGAAAGGAATCTTCATACGGCCGGTCTTCTGGACGTTGAGATATTCAATGAATATTCCCTGAGCGGTCTCAGGACGGAGGTAGATTTTGTCGTCCGCATTGCCGGTGTTGCTTATCTGGGTGGAGAACATCAGGTTGAACTGACGCACGTCAGTCCAGTTCTTCGTGCCGGAAATAGGGTCCACAATGTCGCAGTCAAGGATGATCTGCTTATATTCATTGAGGTCGTTGGCCTGCTCGGCGGCCACATAACGGTTGTGAACCTCGTCATATTTGGCCTTCTCCCTGAGGATGTTAGGGTTGGTCGCGCGGAACTGCTCCTCGTTGAAAGCCTCTCCGAACTTCCTGCGTCCCTTCTCGACCTCCTTGTTCATCTTCTCCTCGATCTTGCCGAGATAGTCCTCGATAAGGTTGTCGGCGCGGTACCTCTTCTTGGAGTCCTTGTTGTCGATGAGCGGGTCGTTGAACGCGGCCACGTGACCTGAAGCCACCCAAGTCTTCGGGTGCATAAACACGCAGGAATCAATGCCGACGATGTTCTCGTTCAGCCTTGTCATAGCGTTCCACCAGTACTGCTTGATGTTGTTCTTCAGCTCGACGCCCATCTGGCCATAGTCATAGACCGCCGCCAGTCCGTCATAAATCTCACTTGACGGGAATATGAACCCGTACTCCTTGCAATGTGCCACCAGCACCTTGAACAGTTCGTCCTGTGTCATAGTATTGTTGTACTTTAATAATTCTCAATGCCATTTGAATATGCCCGGCAACCTCTCTCCCCCCTTTCCGGCCCCCCCATACCGACATATTCCATAACGCTCACTAAAAACTTACAAATATACACATTTTCACGCAAGAATCATCGTGACGGAAACACGTCACCCCACTCGTCGCCTGTGCACCGCCACTTGCCTCGTCATTTGCCGTCACTTGCCTCGTCTCCTCATTTTGGGCCTCCTCTCTTCACCCCTCATTACAGTTTGTCCACCCCAACCACCATTCCGCCGGACAAACTGTGCCTTTCAGCCATTTTCTCCGGCAATCGCAGCCTTTCACCGGACAATCGCCCAAGCCAACACCTTCTACTATGGACAAGCCGTGGCAGATAACCTATTATTTATCAATATTATAAACAAACTCGTGGTACAGGTTTTCGCACCACGAGTTTGTTTATTAGGCTTATTATCAACCTCTTAAGTGCCACGCACCCACTTGCCGTAAATCCTCCATCACGCATTATTGTACTGCCGATTTACCCAGAGCCAGAGAAACTTGTCGGGGATGGAATATTCCTTCAGATCAACGGTGATGACGTCTTCTTTCAAGAGTTTGCGGATGGCGGCGTTGACAACGCTGGCGGTGGAGAGTTGGTAACGGTTAATGAAAGCCGATGTATTGACCTTCCGCACGTGCACTTCTTTTGCGATGGCGGCAAGCACACGCTTCTGGTTCTCGGTCAAGTTCGACATCTGCTCGGCGAATTGTACCTCGTTCATCAGCAGGATGTTGTCAACAGATTTTCCAATCACATCCATTGAGCACTCCTCTCCCCCGTCTATCGACGCGAAAGCCTCATTGAAAGTCCGTTGCATATAGTAAGTATATCCCTCAAAGAGGTCATAGACATACTCAACCGTGGCCGTGGATATTCTTTTATCATATTCATTAAACATTCTCTCGACAAAATCGGAGTAAACATCTTTGTCAATGGCCTTAAGTTCCAATGGATCAGCACTTTTATAGAAAGGGCGCGCCGGAGATTGGAACATAGCGCTCATAATGCCCCTCTTGCTTCCCGCAAACACGAAATGACAATTTTTCATTTTCTGAATATGCCCGCGAAGGAGAGCCTCGACATTACTCTCCTCATATTCATTGATTTGCTGGAACTCATCAATCGCGACGAGGCACGGCTTCCCGGCATTGTCAAGGTAACTGAATATCTCCTCCAATGTGAACTCAGGTCGCTGAATGTCCCCAAGGCTGACACCAAATGACGGTTGTCCGGTAACGGAATCGTAGGTTATCTTGCCCTGAAGCGACTTCAACGCACCGACAAGCTTATCAAGTACTTTTTTCCCGGCAGGCTGCACCGCCCTGAACACTTCCTTACCCAAAAAGAAAGTGAACTCTCTGAGACTTGTAGTATGCAGAATATCAATAAAAAACGTGTAGTAGGAACGTTTGATTTCCTCCCGCTCGAAGACGTGCGCAATCAGCCCCGTCTTCCCCATCCTGCGAGGCGAGAACAAAACCACATCGTTCCCGTTCATCAACGATTTCGCCAACCTTTGTGTCTCGTTGACCCTGTCACAGAAAAACTTATCAGGAATATACCCTCTGGTTATAAATGGATTATGAATTGTTTTCATATCTGATTTCTTTCCGGCAAATATAATTATCCATTTTGAATAATCCAAATCGAATAATTCATTTTGAGTAATTATAGTTTACCAGCTATTCTTGCATTCATCTCTTCGAAACACCCTCTTTGAAAGCAGTTATGTCCACCCAAACCACCGTTCCGCCGGACAAACCGTGCCTTTTAGCCATTATCTCCGGCGATCACAAACTTTCACCGGACAAACGCCTTTTTGAGTTCCTTCCAGTCAGCCTTTGTAAAAGGAGAATCATTGATTTCGCTGACAATAACGTCCTTGTGTTTTCCTGTTGATATCATCCTACCGTGCAGTTCGATGCCGTTTATCCTGACCGGCCCCTTACGGTTTTGTGCGATGGTAATCTTCCATACATAGTGCTCTAACCCGTATCTCTCGTTTCTGTTTCCTTCAAGACAAACATCAAGAAGTTCCTTGCGATCACCAAACCGGACGAGAATCTGGCTGTTCTCCCCACTCTTGTCGATCAGAAGGTAGGATATTCCCGCATTGTCAGACAGTTTATGAACCAACATCCTTCCGGAAGCGCATTCATCTTTCAGACGCTCGGAATGCCTGTTCAAGATTTTCCCGAGAATGACATACGAATTAAAAAGGTCATAACCAACCTTCTCATCCTCGGTATTATTGCCAAATGAATAATATATCAGCACATCACCTTTGTCTTTTGAATATCGTTTACCGTAGTTGTCAAGTATCGTAAAATCAGTTGTTTTTCGTGATATGTCCGAATCCTCGCCGATCACATATTCACAATGAAACCTCCGTCCGAACACCCTCCACTCGAATGGCACTGAATGGACCAATGAGACATATTCATCAACACGCTTGAGATTCTTTTCCACCACTTTCGCTCCTGCCAATTCCCCACTCTTGACATTCAACGTCACCGACCTCGCATTCCCCTCATAAACAACCACATCGGAATAAAGTCCAGCGACCGAGGCCATCAAAGAATCACCTCGCTCTATCGCTCCAGCCTGAAATTCAAACCGTCCCAACGAATCGCAATTTCCCAAACAACACCCATTTTTGAATATGAAAGCGTACTCCGCCGGCTCGTTTCCCAGCTTAACGGTGATTTCAATATCTTGGGCAGTCGCTGAAATGGCGACAAACAAGGACAAGATGAATAGGTAAAGTTTGTTATGCATTGTATTTTAGTGTTATAAGCCACTTATGCATAACAAAAGCGATGCCTGTTGCTTATCACTTATTCAGAAACCATTCAATGGCGTTCACAATATGTATTGTCTGATTGTTGACCGTCACATCACGGGTTTCGCCCATACATATTAGCCAAAGGTTTCCGCAGTTCAGCTTTGTAGAAGCTTGCACAAGTGACTCGGTCTCTCTTCTGTAGGTCTTGCTGTCTGAAATGTCGTAAGCGACCTGAATCAGTTCCAAGACAATATTCTGTCTGCACACGACAAAATCAACTTCTTTTTGCCGCGTGGAAGGCTTGTAGTAGTATATGTCCTCAGCAGCGGAATAGTACCTACGAAGCAACTCCATAAGAACCGCATTCTCCAAACGCCAACCCATATTCTCTCCAAGAAGCGAGTTTCCGCGATTGGATACGAATCCCTGATCAACAACATAGGCCTTCTCACTGGTTATCCTTTCCTTACTTTTATACGAAAATTTCTGCAACGGATGAATCAAAAACGCCTGAGCCAGATATGAAGTATATTTCTGAGCCGTGGCAGCTGTCTTGAGATTGGATATTTCCGCCAAAGTCTTATAGTCAATAACCTGACAGGAGTTATTGATAAGATGATAGGCTATACGTCTGATGCTTTCCGGATTGCGTATTTTGAAACGCTTTGCGATGTCTTTTGTTATTATTGTCTCGATAAGACCCTCTATGTAGGTTCGGCGACCGTGCGGATTGCGTAGCTTCATCAACTCAGGGAAACCACCTTCATTAAGATAAGTTTCCATAGCGATTTTTCTGGAAGCGTCAGCTTTTGTCGTAATTCCCTTGACATCAACTTTTTCCGCACTACACAACTCAGCGTAACTGAAAGGATAAAGTTTAATTTCATTGTATCTTCCGGTAAGATGTGTGGCAAGTTCACTGCTTAACAGTTTAGCGTTACTTCCGGTAAGCACAATGCGCAAACCTTGTCTAAGCAGTCTGTTCACGAACAGATGCCATCCTGGAACATCTTGAATCTCATCAAAAAACAAGTACTTTACATCAACTCCATAAAGTTGATATATGCAACCAAGCAATGTGTTAAGATCCTTGGTTTCCATTCCCAACAACCTATCATCGTCCAGATCTGCATAGCCGTACTTTACACCGTGCTGGATAAGTGCCTTGTGGCACAATGTTGATTTTCCGCTCCTGCGAACACCTATGACAACCTGTGCCATATCGCTGTCCCATTCAAAAAAATCCTCTTCCAGACGTGATACCCACCCTGAGACGTTGTAATCCAGCATCTCCTCTCTTTGTTCCGCCAAAACCTGCAATATTATCTTCTCATCCATAACAACCTGATTTATTTGCACAAAGATAGAAAATATTTTAAGTATTGCGCTATTTTGACGAAAATAGCAATATGAATTGCGTTATTTTGACGGTTTTAGGTTATTGAAACCGCGTTATTTTGACGAAAAATATTCGGAGTTTATCCAGACTTAAAAACCACTTATTCTACACCAAAATATTCAGGAAAGGCGGTTTTGAGGGATGGTTTGGCGACTTCAAGGAGGGGGATCATCACGAATGGGCGGTTCTCGATGTCTTTGTGGGGGATGGTGAGATCCGGAGCGGTGATGTGCTCTGTGCCGTAGAAGAGGATGTCGATGTCGATGATGCGAGAATGGTAGATGCGGTTGCCGGAGCCGTCATATTCAGGAGGATCGGTCCGGCCCATAGCGCGCTCGATCGACTTGATTTTGGTCAGCACCTCACGGGCGGCATCCTCCGCTGGCATTTCGGGTCGGAAGGTTCTGTAAAGCGCCACGGCGTTCAGAAACTTGCCGCCGGAGAAACCCATCGGCTTGGTCTCGATAAGCCGCGAGAGGGCCGTATAATGGCCTTCAAAGGCCTCATCCATACGGCGGAGCGCCTCCTCGATGTTCTTCTCACGGTTGCCAAGGTTGCTGCCGAGGGAAAAGTATATGCTTACGAATGCCATAACTTAATATTTAGTAAGCGGCAAAAAAATTAAGTTACCGCAAATCTGGTAAAGATTTTCAAGGATAGACTTCTTTAACAAATAATGTAAAAACTACCAATGAACCTTGTCAAAGACAATAAAGATACTGAATATTCAAACCTAAGTCAAGCCGCCTTCTTTGAATATGCCAGATCAGGAATTCGGCTCCTTAGAATAATCAGGACCTGCACCCGGATCAACCCTGTCGGAGGAAGAATCAAAGTCATCCAGCCCGAGTTCCAAACGGGCCTCGTCAGAAAGCATCGACTGGTCCCAAGCCGGATCAAAGACCAGTTCAACATTGCAGGCCTTGATTCCGGGAACATCAGTGACATTCCTCTGCACCTCATCAAGCACCTCATCCGCCATCGGACAGTTCGGAGCGGTGAACGTCATCTTGATGAAAGCCTCGTGCTTCTTGTTGATGACAAGCTCATAAATGAGGCCAAGGTCATAAATGTTGACCGGAATCTCAGGGTCATACACCTGCTTCAGAGCCAGAACCACATTGTCATAAAGCGGCGCGAGTGCCTTCACATCCTCAGCCGAAAGCACCTCTCTCTCCCGCTCCACCTGCGGCTCGGCGGCGGCCACCTTCTCTTCTTCCTTATCTTTTTTGAATATGCTCATATCTCAATATTGTCCAAAATTAATGATCAGTCTTGCCCAAAAGAAACCTTATATTCCATTTTTGAATATACAAAAGTAGTTCTCCAGAAGACAAATCCAAATTAATCATTTCCTATTTATCACTGTTCTCCAAAGCCACAGCCTTGATCGTGTCAATCATCGAGACAAGTCCGTTGGCCCTGGTCGGAGACAGATTCTCCTTGAGGCCGATCTGATTGATGAAACTGAAATCGTCAGCGGCGATCTCGTTCGGAGTACGGCCTGAATATACGCTGATAAGAAGAGAGATTATCCCTTTCGTGATGATAGCGTCGCTGTCAGCCTTGAAGTAAAGTTTTCCGTCCTCAAGACGCCAATCCAGCCAAACTCTGGACTGACATCCCTTAATCAGCTTATCATCAGTCTTTTCCGATTCCGGATACGCCTCCAGATTCTTTCCCAAGTCGATGAGATACTCGTATTTGTCGAGCCATTCATCGTACATCGAGAAATCGTCAATTACAGACTGTTTAGCATCCTCTAATGAGTTCATATATTATCCAAGTTTATATTCTAAAAAAACATCTTAATACATCAGCGCGCTTCGACAGGCTCAGCGCCCGAAAGTTCAGTTACTGAGATCCCGCTACTATGCTTGTGGTCACTGAGCCTGTCGAAGTGACCGTTCAAACTCTACACCAGCATCGCGATCGCCTTGTCGAGCGACTTGATGAAATATTCAGCCTCCTCCATCGTGTTGTACGGAGCTAGGGAAGCACGGAGCATCCCCGTCACCCCGAACCTGTCCATCAACGGCTCAGCGCACATCTGGCCCGAACGCACAGCGACTCCCATCTTATCCAAAATCAAAGCCAGATCCTCGTGGTGCGCTCCATCCACACTGAATGAATATAGAGGTATCTTCGTCTCCGTTCCACGTGGAACGCCGTAAAGATGGATCCTTGGGTCCTTGGTCAAAGCATCAAGAAGATACTCTGACATAGCCTTTTGATTACCTAATAACTCTTTATCATTCATTTGTTTAGCTAATTCAATAGCCAGTTTCAATGTCGGAGTCGAGTTTATGTTCTGAGTACCGGCCTCAAATTTTTCTGGAAGCGGAGCGTAAGTCGTACCTGAGAATTTCACTGTAGCGATCATTTCTCCCCCGCCCTGGTACGGAATCATCTGGTCGAGCCATTTACGATTTCCGTAAAGGACTCCTGTCCCGGTCGCCGCATATAGCTTATGTCCGGAAAAAGCATAGAAATCACAGTCAACATCTTGAACATCAATACCTTCGTGAACAACACCCTGTGCACCGTCAATCAGAACAGGACAACTTACCGAATGACAGACGCTTACAATCTCCTTAACAGGATTGACGATTCCAAGCACATTGGAAATCTGGGTGACAGCGACGATTTTTGTTCTGGGATTGAGCAATGACTTCAATTCATCAATGCTCAGATGCCCTTCATCATCCACGTGAAGTACTTTCAGAACCGCTCTTTTTCTCTGGCAAAGCATCTGCCACGGAACGATGTTGGAATGATGCTCGGCCTCGGAAACGATGATCTCATCCCCCTCTTTGACGAATGTCTCTCCGAAAGAGAACGCCACAAGGTTGATGGATCCTGTGGTTCCGGAAGTGAAAACAACCTCCTCACGAGCAGCGGCGTTAATATATTCCTTGACAACATCGCGTGTGCTTTCATATTCATCTGTAGCATCAACGGCGAGTTTGTGGACCGCGCGATGGATGTTGGCGTTCGCGCCGATGGTCAGCTGAGTCCATTTGTCGATCACCGATTGCGGCCTCTGGGCGGTCGCGGCGTTGTCAAAATAGACCAGCGGCTTTCCATAGACAGTGCGCGAAAGCGCCGGAAACATATTCCTGAGTTCTTGAATATTCATTGTCAAACCTCCATTCAATCTTGCAAATATAATCAAAAGCATTGGAAGAATGGATGCTTATTGAAATGGTGTGTGAATATTCCGTATTTAGCGTAAAAATGCTAATTTTGCCTTGAACAAAAATCTTTGAATATGATTGATTACATCAAGGGAATAATAGTCGAGATCTCCCCTGCCGAGTTGATTTTGGAAAACAACGGAATCGGGTACAGCATTCTGATTTCGTTGCAGACTTTTCAGGCGTTACAGGATAAGAAAAACGCGACCGTTTACATATTCCATTACCTTCGTGAGGACGCGGAATTATTCTATGGATTCGCGACGAAGGATGAGCGGGAGCTGTTTGAGCTGCTGATCAGCGTGTCCGGAATCGGGGTAAATTCGGCAAGGATGATGCTTTCATCACTATCCGCCGAGGAGATTAGACAGGCTATTTTGTCCGAGGACATCGCAAGGATCAAGAGTGTGAAAGGGATCGGTGTGAAGAGTGCGCAGAGGCTTGTTTTGGAGCTCAAGGACAAAATCGTCAAGGGTGAAGGGGCGGATTCTACTGAACTTTTCGGTGGCAACCGCAGCGAGATTGTCGAGGAAGCCAGCCGTGCGCTTGTTATGCTCGGTTTCGCAAAACCTGCCGTCAATAAAGCCATTCAGGCGGTTCTCAAGGCTAATCCTAATGCAAAAGTTGAGCAGATCATCAAGTCTGCGTTGCAGATGATGTAAGTATACCGAATATAGCGGCAAAAGCAAAAAAGACTTTGGCTACCTACGCGCTGCGCGCGCCCTATCCGGGTGAATGGTAGCCAAAGTCTTTTTACTTTTGCCTTACTGAATAATAATAAAAACAAATTATATGTAAAATCAATCCAATATTCAATATTCTACTTATTGCCAAAGCCATACACTAAACCTTAAAAGTATTGTTTTCAAAATAATTTTCATACCAATCAGCACGTTTCACATAAGTTTCCAAAAACAATCACTATTATATTTCAAAACTATGCACTTTAGGATTGCAAGTCATATTAAGACCATTATTAGAAGCCTAAAGTGCATAAGTCCATTATATTTTAGGTCGAATATAATATCCTATTTCATAACAAAAAATAGCCCGATAGGCTGAATGAATATGGCCAGAGCCACCATTTACCCGGATAGGGCGCGAAGCGCAGGTGGCTCAGGCCATATTTATTCAGCCGCTATTATCGTATTTTTATAAGATAGTTATCGCCCAAAATAAACAAGCAGGACTGAGATGTCGGATGGTGAGACTCCAGAAATGCGGGAGGCTTGTGCGATTGTGGTGGGCTTGTAGAGGGCGAGCTTCTGGCGGCATTCAATCGTCAAGCCGGAGACTTTGCTAAAATCAAAATCCTGAGGAATCTTCAAATCTTCGAGACGGGAGATTTTCTCAGCGATGGATTTTTCACGCTCAATGTACCCCTTGTACTTGATTCCGATCTCAACGGAATCGATTATTTCCTTACGAGCATATTTGCCAGCCGCACTCCCCTCCTCCGGCAACTCTACCAAAAACTTGTCAAATGTTCCACGTGGAACAAAATTTAATAAATCAGCCAGCGAAATCTCCGGACGAGAAGCCAGATCAGAAATGCGCTTTGACTCCGAAAGGACAGCGGAATTATGATCAGCAAGATATTCATTAATTATGTCAGCTCGCATATTCACACTATCGCACATCTGAGAAAGTGACGCAACTGCTGAATACTTCTTTTGCACCAACTCATATCTTCTCTCAGAGGCGAGACCAATTCTGTAAGATTTTTCCGTGAGTCTCAAGTCGGCATTATCTTGACGAAGCAGGATCCTATACTCGGCGCGAGAGGTGAACATTCTGTACGGCTCATCAACACCCTTAGTGATCAAATCATCTATCAAAACGCCAATGTAAGCCTCATCACGACGAAGAATGAACGGATCTTTGTCGTGGACCTTCAAATGAGCGTTGATTCCGGCGATAATTCCCTGAGCACCAGCCTCTTCGTAGCCGGTAGTACCGTTAATCTGACCCGCAAAATACAGATTTTCAATATCTTTCAACTCAAGAGTGGCCTTCAGCTGCATCGGATCGAAATAATCATATTCAACAGCATAGGCAGGTTTGAATATTTTGGCATTCTCCAGCCCTTCTATGGAGTGCAAAGCATCCAACTGGACATCCAACGGGAGCGAAGAAGAGAAACCTTGGAGATAATATTCATTGGTGTCACGCCCCTCTGGTTCGAGGAAAAGTTGATGAGAATTTTTGTCTGGGAAAACACGAAGCTTGTCTTCGATGCTCGGGCAGTATCTCGGACCGCGGCCGGTGATCATTCCGGTGAACATCGGAGAATCCTTGAAACCTGACCTCAAGATGTCGTGAACTTTCTCGTTCGTGTGAAGGATGAAGCAAGGCATCTGACTCCCCTGCCCTTGCGCCGCCGACGGAACATCAAGGTAAGAGAATCTTTCCGGCTCGCCGTCGCCAAGCTGCTGAAGAAGTCTCGAAGTGTCAACAGATGAAATATCGATGCGAGGAGGAGTCCCCGTCTTCATCCGACCTGTCCGAAGACCAAGGCTTACGAGTTGTTCAGTCAAACCGTGAGAAGACAACTCTCCTATCCTGCCTCCCTCGAAAGTTGTGCGGCCGATAAACATCCGACCATTCAGGAACGTACCGGTGGCCAAAACAACCGCCCGAGATTTAAAAATTGCCCCGGTATTTGTCTTGACTCCGCAGATTTTCGCATTCTCAAAGAGGAAAGAAGTTACAAAATCGGCGTAAATATCTAATTTACAATTCCTTTCAAGAATATTTCTCCAGTATGAGGAAAAGAGCTGTTTGTCACACTGGGCGCGTGGACTCCACATAGCAGGACCCTTTGAGCGGTTCAGCATCCTGAACTGGAGAGTCGAGGCGTCAGTGACCAATCCCATCATTCCGCCGAGCGCATCAATCTCCCGGACGATCTGTCCTTTCGCAATTCCGCCTATCGCCGGGTTGCAGGACATACGGGCGAAACTCGTAAGGTCAGCATTGATCAGCAAAACAGACGAGCCAAGATTGGCGGCGGCAGCGGCAGCCTCGCAACCGGCGTGTCCCCCACCGACAACAATCACATCGTATGAATATGTCATATTCAAAAATAGTCTTGATTTGAAAGTGAACTTTCGCTGTGGATGAATATTCTTTATTCGGCTTGGTGGTTTGAATATTCATTATACAAACCAATCAAGGCTCAAGCCTTGTCCCTCAGCCCAAGGTAGTAGTCCTCTTTGGCGCGCATCACCTTTTGGTCCTCAGGCGTGTGGTCATCATAACCTATGAGATGGAGAAGACCGTGGACGATGACGCGGTGAAGTTCCTCGTCAAACTCAGTCCCGAACTCGATCGCGTTTTCACGGACGCTGTCTATACTAATAAATAGGTCACCCGAGAGTTTGTTTCCTTCGCAATAATCAAAGGTAATGACATCGGTGAAATAGTCGTGATGAAGGTAACGAATATTCACGTCAAGAATGTAATTATCTGAACAAAAGATAATTGAGATGTCACCAAGAGTCTTTATCTCACTTCCGGCGACCATTTTAAGCCATCTGTTGTTGGCAAGTTTGTTCTTGAACTCGAACTTTATGTCCTCGCAGTAATACCTGACCATAACCCTAAATTTTACGCAAATCTACAACTAATAATTCAAAAAATTTGAAATGACAATTATTATTTCTATCTTTGAAAGCCTATTGGAAGGTTTTGCTTCCAGGCACATAAGAAATGATTGTTAAAATTAATTACTGATATGGAAATCAAGAAAACACCAAAAGCCGATCTTGAGAACAGAAGGACTCTCTACACGGAGATCGGACTCGTGGTTGCTCTTCTCGTAGTCTGGGGAGCTTTTTCCTACAGCACTAAGGAGAAGGCTGTAGCCAGCCTGGGCGAAGACACTCAGGTAGTTGAAGTTGAGGATATGGTTCCTATTACCCAGGAGACCCCTCCACCACCACCAGAGGCACCGAAGATTCCTGTGCTTTCCGACCAGATCGACATCGTTGAGGACGACATCAAGGTTGATGACAACTTTATGAGCCTTGAGGACGACGCCAACCTCGGAGTCGAGATTATGGACTACGTTGAGGAAGTAAAGGAGGAAGTCGTTGAGGAAGAGGCCATTCCGTTCCAGTTGGTTGAGGAGAAGCCTTCATTCAACGGTGGAGACGCCAACGAGTTCTCAAAGTGGGTTAACTCCAAGCTTCAGTACCCGGAGATCGCGAAGGAGAATGGTGTTCAGGGACGTGTTACCCTTCAGTTCACCGTTAACC
>CAVCRL010000062.1:0-13288 GCA_963604455.1 Lachnospiraceae bacterium
GAAACTAAAAATCACTTGAATATATGGAAAAGATCATCAATCAGGAATTCGGCGGAGAAAGACCGCTATACTGCAAGCACGACCTTTATCTTGAGAATGTCAAAATCCACGCCGGCGAGTCGGCCCTGAAGGAGACCGGCAACATCACCGCCGTGCATTGCCAGTTCGAGGGCAAGTACCCGTTCTGGGAATGCGACGGATTCGTCATCAAGGACAGTCTGCTGACCGTGGGCGCACGCTCAGGATTGTGGTATTCAAGGAATTGCGAGATTTACGACACGATCATCGACGCTCCGAAGACCTTCCGTAGGATGGACGGCATCAAATTGAAGAACGTCCAGATTCCGGGCGGCACGGAGACGTTCTGGGACTGCAAGAACATCGAGGTCGAGGATTCAGTGATCGACAGGGCTGACTATGTGTTCATGCACTGCGAGAATGTCAAGTTGACCAATGTCAAACTGAACGGCAACTACAGTTTCCAGTACGCAAAGAATGTGGAGATCCGGAACTGCGTCCTGAATTCCAAGGATTCCTTCTGGGAGGCCGAGAACGTCACAGTGATCGATTCTGTCATCAACGGTGAATATCTTGCCTGGTACTCGAAGAACCTCCGCCTCGTCCGCTGCCACATCACCGAGACACAGCCTCTGTGCTACTGCGACGATCTCGTCCTTGAGGACTGCACAATGGGTGCTGACGCTGATCTGGCTTTTGAATATTCCTCCATTCAGGCCACGGTGAAAGGCCACGTTCCTTCCATCAAGAACCCTCGCACGGGATTCATCCGCTACGGTTCTGTCGGGGAGATCATACTTGATGAGAACATCAAGGGCCCGGGCGACTGTCGGCTGGAGAAAGCGTAGAGGGGAGCCAAGCAAAAAACTCTTTCCGGAATTTTGGTAACGTGCAAAATTCCGGAAAGAGTTTTTTGTTGGCTATAGATACTGCTACCGGTGACATTGGACTGAGACGGTATGTAAGATAATTCCGCCGTGGTAGACAAGTAGCTGCAAACTAAGGTCTTAGGATTATTCCTATAGTAAAGATGCGCTAAAGCATAACGCCTTAACGACTGATAATCAATGCTTTGCTAATCACCTCTTATAAATCAGCGAGTGGCGAATAACATGCTTTTAATCAAGAAGATAGCGCATCGTCTTTAGCTTGAATCAACCAAAGGCCGTTATCTAATCATTTGATTACAGGCATGATAGATTCCACGGTTAAATAATCGTGTACGGCCATGTAACTGGTGGATCAGGGCTTTTGGCAATTATACCGGGACCTGTTATCTTAGATTTGGATAATATGGGGCAATGAATAGTAGAGGAATAGTAAATGACTATAGATCAGGGGGAAAATATGTTTATATCATGATATAGTAATAATTTGTGCTAACAGGGGAAAAATCAAATGTCAGATTTTGCACGTTACCAAAATCTGACATTTGATTTTTCCCCTGTTATTCGTTAACAAATACTTTTGGACTTGATCCGTCATCGGGCGCTTCGACAGGCTCAGCAACCGTACTCATTCTGACTTGATTCCTCATTGATTCCTCATTCGTGGGTCGCTGAGCCTGTCGAAGCGAGCCCGCCACCAAAGTCTCGGAAGAGATCTGATACTGATATATAAAAAGGAAAAGCCGCTGATGAATACTCATCAGCGGCCTAAGGAGTGGTGTCGGGAAGAATCGAACTGCCGACACATGGATTTTCAGTCCATTGCTCTACCATCTGAGCTACGACACCGTTTCCGTTTGGGATTGCAAAGATAGGCATTTTTCTTTTGGTTGCAAATTTTTTTGAGAAGAATTTGCGTTTTTCTTCGCAGAGTGGATGTTTTTGGCTAAATTAGCTGCTGTGACAGGTAGGATTTTCATACAGGTGATTCTTCCGCTCCGGCTGGAGTGGGAGCCGTTCTATTATCTGGATGGGAAGGTGGTTTCTGTCGGAGAGCGGGTACGAGTGAACTTCGCGGGAAAGGAATATGTCGGAGTGGTGAGCGTGGCGGATGCGGGAAAACAGGCGGAGGTGATGGGAATTGTGGACAAAGTGAAGCTGATCTTAGGCATGGCTGAGGGGTTGGAACCGGTCACGAAAGAGGAGATCGCGCTATGGAGACAGATAGCGGAATATTACCTGTGCACGGTAGGAGAGGTTTACAAGGCGGCTTATCCGGCGCAGAAGGTGGAGAAGGAAGTTGTGCAGGCTCGTCAGGAGGCGCTCAAAGAGGAGAGAGAAGAGAAGAATCGAGCAAAGATTGAGGATAAGATCAAGAGGCTGGAAGAAAGGGCGAAGAAAAAGGCGGATCTGGCTGCGAAGGCTCGGAAGGCGGAGAGTCGGGAAAGGTATTTGGCTGAGAAGGAAAGGCTGGAGGAGGAGATTGGATTATTAGTTCGGAAGGTCACTTCGACAAGCTCAGTGACCGGAGATGGCAGATCAGCGACCAATCCGTGTTTCTCTATGGCATATCAAGTGGAGGCTGAACCTGTGCTTCGGCAAAACGCAACAATCGAAGTGTCAGTAAAAACTGAAAAGGAGATTGTGCTGTCAGCGGCACAGGAGGAGGCATATTCAAAGATAAAGGAGATTTTCGCAAAGGGGAAGCCGGCGTTGCTGCATGGGGTGACGGGATCGGGAAAGACGGAGATTTACCTGAAGCTGGCACAGGAAACGCTGGCCAAAGGGAAAAGTGTGCTTTATCTGGTTCCGGAGATAGCGCTCAGCAGACAGCTGGAGGACCGAATCAGTGAGACCTTCCCTGAACTGTTGGTGTTCCATTCCGGTGAGACCATGTCCCAAAAGCGAGAAACGGCCACCATCCTAAGGCATGCTGGAGAACCGGCAAAAGGAAATGGCTATGTTGTTCTCGGGACCCGAAGCGCCATATTCCTGCCGCACAAGAACTTAGGGCTGGTGATTGTGGACGAGGAGCACGACACGTCCTACAAGCAGGACTCCCCTGCCCCACGATACAACGGACGCGAGACGGCGATAATGATGGCGAAGATATTCGGAGCCAATGTCATACTTGGTTCGGCCACGCCGTCGCTGGAGTCGCTTTACAATTGCAGCGTAGGGCGTTACGGGCTTGTCACTCTGAACAAACGGTTCTACGATGCGGCGGACTCGGACATCGAAATCATCGACACAATAGCGGAGCGGCGCAAGAACGGTATGATCGGGAACTTCTCCAGAAAACTCATCGGACACATAGGCAAATGCCTCGGCGAGCAACGTCAGGTGCTGATACTCAGGGAGAGACGGGCATATTCACCGATAGTGCAGTGCCTGGAGTGCGGCGACATTCCGAAATGCCGCTGCTGCAACGTCAGCCTTAGCTTGCACAGGCGCGCCGACGGAAGCGAAAGACTTGTCTGCCACTACTGCGGCAGGGTGTATGAATATACCGGGAAATGTCCGAAATGTGGCGGCGAATTGAAGCCGTTGGGATCCGGGACACAAAAGATTGAAGAGGAGGCTGCCCAACTGTTCCCGAACGCACGAATCGCACGACTGGACAGCGACACGGCACAGAGCCGGAAATATGAGACGGATACCATCCGGAAATTCTCCAACGGGGAAATCGACATACTCATCGGCACAAGGATGGTCGCCAAGGGATTCGATTTCAGCGGATTGTCGCTTGTGGCCGTGCTTCAGGCCGACTCGATTCTCGGGCAGGAGGACTACAGGGCGGACGAAAGAGGGCTTCAGCTTCTGGAACAGTCCAGAGGACGTTGTGGACGGCGAGGAGAGAAAGGACTGTTCGTCATCCAGACATCCCAGCCGGAACATCCTGTCTATCAAAGCATAGACGGGAAACTGGACGAGAACGGGACAATGGCACGCTTCCTCGGAGAAAGAAAGATGTTCGGTTACCCGCCATATTCAAGGGTCATAGGGGTCATAATCAAAGATTACAACCAGGCCAGAGTGGACCTGCTGAGCCGGGAGCTCGGAGAGTACCTGCGGGTGGCTTTGGCGGTCAAGGTCAGCTTCGCCCCCGGCGTTCAGAACGGGCCGAATGTCATAGGGCCATATTCCCCGGCTATCGACAAGATCTCCAACCAGAACATCCGCCAGATCAGGGTGTTGCTGCCGAAAGACCGTTCGCTGGCAAGAAACAAGGAGACGCTTGCGGCGGCTGTGGAACGTTTCGAGAAGGAGAAAAAATATTCAGGCCACATCGCGCTTGATGTCGATCCGGCTTGAAATAGATTTTGTATTAAAGTTGACAATTGTCTCCTACACGACCGACCAATATGCGTTGATAACCCGTGGAAATGTGTCAAAATTTCATAGATTTCCACGAGTTATCGAATATTTTTCCGTATATTAGCGACTGCTAAATCAGTCATTCCTATGATTATAGGAAGAGAATCTGAAATGGCCTCTGACGACATCCAAGGTCAGTTGATAATGGAGGACTTGTTCAGATAATTTGGCCTTTTAAACTAAAAACAATATGCCAGGAATGTTGACAATATCAAAAATAGAACTATCTATTTCGCGCAATATCAGCAATCTTCTCAGCAACTTCTTTTTCTATATCATTCATATTCCTTTTGATCTCTTCATTAATTTTCAAAGCATATTCAAATTGACCGTGGGCAATGCATAATGAGTATACACTCTCTAGAAAATTCACCCTTTCCCACTTGTTTAAGCAGGACAGGAATGAAACCAAATCTTTTTGGTTGCTGTTACCAGCGCACGATTTTAAAACTCCTAAAAAGTCATCAAAATTCATATAATTTCCCAATTTTGTACAATTACATTCAACTGTATTGCAAAGGTAATAAACAAAACGTTTAAATGCAATAACACCTACACAGTTACGCCTAATGGGCATTACTCATATTTATGGCGTCACTAATCTAAAATAACAAAGCAATAAGGGGAATGATTCAATAGTTATAGATTAATATTCCTCAAACTCCTGCACAGATATAATCACTATCGAAGAGTTCTTATACTTGGAGAAATTCTTACGAATGAAGAAATTGAAGTATTTGTCTGACATCATTTCCTCTAATGGGAAATAAACGGAAGATTCGGTCAATTCCGAGAATGGAATCTCCAGCAACAACGTTATTTTAGACGCTGTCTCAGAGAGTGTTATTTCTCCTGCGGAACTGCTCGTGTAATGCACTTTATAGGTTGCGATAGGCCCAACAAACAGCAAGTCGCCAGCTTTCAAATCTCTATAGTCATAATAGTCCTCATCCTCTTCTGTGGCAATATAGCCCAAATAAAAGTTTCCTTTTGAAAACATCAGGGCATTCCAGTCATCATCTTCAGAGGCGCTCGCATATACCCAGATGTCCTCGACAGAGATGCCAGAGTCAGAGTCGTTCTTCTCACACGATGTGGTCAATGTTCCAATTGAACAACAAAGAATAATTGAAATAATGATTGATGTAATTTTTGTCATATTCTTTATGCATTTATTTGTTTTCTTTAAGCATATAGTACACATACTTTAGTCTACTGTATATTCTACAATTGAAGATGT
The DNA here is from genome assembly GCA_963604455.1 of Lachnospiraceae bacterium. Lineage (GTDB taxonomy): Bacteria > Bacteroidota > Bacteroidia > Bacteroidales > UBA932 > Cryptobacteroides. Next base: position 5,524 of record CAVCRL010000062.1, read on the forward strand.
ATAATGAGAATTCCACGAAGAATGTTCATACTTTAACTTAGATCCAGTTGGAACATACAGAGTATCTATATTATAAGGACAAATATCAGGAGGAATATTACTCCTCATATAGGCTCTCTTGACGTTTACGACAAAACTGTTAAAAGATTGGTTAGATTCAAAACAGGCTTTCTTGCCAACCGTTAATTTATCCAACTCACATAATCCAAATGCACTTGCTTCAACCATTCTAACAGAATCAGGTATAACAACATCCCTAAGAGCCACACAACGGTAAAAAGAGAATTTACCTATTACTTCAAGACTCTCCGGGAAAGAAATGTATTTAAAGGTTTTATTATCCTCATTTGACAATGCTGCACCTGGGGCTATCTTTATAACACCATCGGGTACTGAATACTCTACCATATCTTTTGTTGCCATACATATTAAAGTCTTGTTTTTGGAGATAAGACATTTATGATCTTCTGAGGCAAGAGGACCATAAAAAGACTCAATTGACGTTGAATAGGAAAACACATAATCATCAAATACTGTATTCTCATTCTCAATTGTAATCGTCTGCATATTATTATGACTAAAAGCATATTCTCCCAAGTAGACAACATTATTTGGAATAATCAAATCTATAATATCAGTACCTTGAAAGCAAAAGTCTGGGATAGATACTATCTTATTGGGGATTAACAATGATTTTAAAGAAGTACTAGCGAAGGCACGTTCTCCTAATGATATCAGATTCTCTGGAAGATTGGCTTTCTCAAGCGTAGCACATTCCCAAAAAACGCCATAGCCGATTTCTATGACTGATGCTGGGATTTTGATCTCAGGTAATGATATGCATCCAGTAAACAGATAGTTAGGTAACGTTGATATTTGATTCGGAAAAATAACTTTTGCAAGTGATATACACTTAGCAAATGCAGATTCACCAATTGATGAGCAACTATCTGGTAGAATTACAGTATCTATAGAAGAGCATCCCATAAAAGCCTCATAACCAACACTTATTAGCCCTTCTGGAAAATTCAATGATAGCAAGTTAGTACAGTTCCGAAATGCTTTTGAGCCAATGTACCGCAAATTATTAGGAAGAATAATTCTGCTCAAATATTTGCAATCAACAAAAGCTGAAGATTCAATGCTAGTAAGATTTGAAAAATATTGAAGTTCCTCAAATGATTCCACCACGGCTTTATAAGCGCCGAAAAAATTTGTCGGTATTGACCGTACTGCCTTAGCCTCATATAATGACAATTCACCATCTTTATTTGAGTCATAACGAGACACACATACTTGTTTGACTAAATCATCGGAAAACTCAATAATCCTGTCATACTCAATCGAGGCATCAGCATTAGACAGTTCTCCCCAAAATGACCTCTTGATGCTTACTTGATTATTTGAACACAATTTTCCGTCACCTTCAGGGCGGTGGAATATCATTGTATATCCTTTACTTAACGTAGCGGGCAACGATATTATATAGTAAAACTTTCCAACCTCAAACTCTCCTCCATTTGGGGCATTCAATGTGAGTGTTTTTTTCCCTTTGTTAATTGACTTTACTTTAGGTCTACCATCCGAACCAAATACGACTTCCGCATCTCCAGCTAAAAACTCATTATTATTTCCTTGAAAAGTCACAGATGTAACTCCTTTTTGATTGATTGAAAACTTTATTCCTCCACAAACATTATAAAAAGCCAAATGCATATCATTAGACCTTGCTACTGTGATAAATAAGTTGTTCTCAAAAGAATCTTCGACGGCTTCCTGCGTGTCTGGGAGATAGACTTTTATTGAACCACCTGTGCACGTGTTAGATTCAGAATAGGGATATATCGCCCAAAAACAATCGATATCATTGTATCTGAAGTTGGACATTGATCCTTTGAATTCCACCGTCTTTGCAGGAACATTATTCAAAGACGTGAATTTGCCCGAATATTTTTCACCATAAAACAGATTAATCGATTCTTTTGGTAACCATTGCACAGAGCCATCATTTTGTAATTGAGTTCTTGTTAAAGAATTATCTGCAGGTTCAGCATAAAAAACCAATTCTGTCTCCTTGTTCAAATATTCTTTATCAATCTTTGAGCAAGAAATAGTCGCCATTAATACAATAAATAGAATACTACGAGAATTTTTCATGATTCAATAAGTAATTAATTCCATTTTTCGCTTTCTGTTCCTTCTGATTCACCGTAAGCAACGTTGGATACAATGATTGTGCATAAAGTATGAACGCCATCGGCAGAAGCGGTGATTGTTGTTGTCCCTTCCGCAATAGCTGTTACGAATCCAGTCGATGATACCGTTGCCACATTATTATTTGAAGAACTCCATGTTATTGTTTGAATTGTCGCATCAATGGGGGTAATGGTGGCTTTCAATCTTGCAGTCTCTCCGATAGTTAATGATAGCATAGTCTTATTAAGTATGACAGAAGAAACCGGAACAGACACAGTAACTGAACACTTAGCGCTTTTGCTTCCGCATTTAGCGGTTATAGTAGCCTTACCAGCTTTTAATGCAGTCACTTTGCCGTTATCAACCATAGCAACTGACTCATCGGAGGAAGTCCAAACCACGGTCTTGTCCGTTGCATTATCAGGCTTGACTATGGCTGTCAGCTGCACAGTCTCACCAACAGGCAGGGAGAGTACGGTTTTGTCAATGGTCACAGAACCTGTAGGAACAATCACGGTGACTACACAAACAGCAGTCTTGTATCCACTTTTGGCGATTATGGTTGCCATACCTGCATTGACGGCCGTTACCATACCGTTGTCAACCTTGGCAACTGATTCATCAGATGAAGTCCAATTCACATTTTTGTCTGTGACATCATCAGGTTTCACAGTGGCGGTTAACTGTGCTGCCTCGCCAATAGCTATAGAAAGAGTGGTTCTGTCAAGAGTAATCGATTCTGTATCCACTAAGATAGTTACTGTACACCTAGCCATACAAGAGCCTGATTTTGCCGTAATAATTGCAGTTCCGGACTTCTTCGCAGTAACTTTACCCTCGGTCACCGTTGCCACAGACACATCTGATGAACTCCAAGTCACGGATTTGTCTGTTGCATTGTCAGGGTTTAATGTTGCTGTTATCGTTTCTGTTTCCCCAATGTGCATTGACAGAGAGGCCTTGTCAAGGGTAATTGACGTTACGACTACCACTTTAGCCGAAACCGTTGTTTTACAGGTCGCTGACTTTCCACCGGCACTGGCCGTGATTGTGGTGGTGCCTTCTTTAACAGCGGTTATTATTCCCGAGTTCACACTAGCTACAGAAAGATTTGACGATGCCCAAATAACACCATCATATTCAGCATTCTTGGGCAGAACGGTGGCAACAAGATTGAATGTATCACCTTCAATCATCTCAATTGTAGCAGTGTTAAGCGACACAGATGAGACTTCCACCTGAGCATCTTTTTCGGCACATCCTATAAGAATGCATAGGGATAGTACCAAATACAACCATTTACTATTATTCATATGTTAATTATTATTTCTATATTGTCTTTGATTTATAACCGAGTTTTTCGCATAACTCGTGTAATACCATATGCATCTTATCCAATGCAGATATAATCAATGCTGGTTTAGTAATTGATATGGTGTCATTGGTATAATCTATACCGGTGTTTTCTGATGCTACTTTCTTTAAGGTATCAACTTTTCGAAAGGTGCCGAAGTTATTATGACATATATTATTTCTCAGATCATTTATGTCACCCTGAATATACTCGATGGATTCCTTTGTCTCCTCTGACAGAACGATGTTCTTCGGACTGCAAATTGCTTTGATGGATTCTTTTGCATTTGCTTCTTTGCAGAGCAAAGCTATACAACTTTCATAGTACGAGAAACACATAATTAGAAGTGACTGATAAAAGAGATCCTGTCTGGCATCGTCATCATCAAATGCATTTAATAAGGACGTATCAATGCTAAGTTCAATCTCGGAATCTCCAGCAGAATCTTCTTTGGCGATTCTGGCAAACTCTTCTTCTTGCCTTCGCTCCCAATTATTCAGCAGCGATGGATATTCCTCAATCAAATATCGGAGATACTTAGCCCTATCGTCAACTTGTGCCGTTATAGGATGTCTAATTACGAAAGCCATAATGTGGTCTAAGTACTCGTCCGACTCCAGAACGAATAAATAAATAAATAAATACAAAGAAAGTGTGGAGCCGATTCGTTTACCTAAAGAGAGGTTCTGACAAAACCTAAAAGCAAATAAACAGATACAATCCCCACACCTGTATCGTTGAGTGTGAGGAACACGCAAACGAATACAGATGAATGGTGTTGTCGTTTATCCTTGCTTTTTTGAAACTGTCAGATTTCTCTTTAAGGATAGTGCGAAAACACTTTCATCAAATATGTCCGTTTCAGGCCCGTGGTCTAAAACGATGCTAATTTAGTAATAAATTCCGAATGTGAGACACTAATTCTTTATTTTCGCAAAAACGTTCCGTCCACAGAAACGGCATTATACAGGAGAAACTGCTGATATTCTACAGTTTGTCCGGTGAATATGGATTTTACCGGATACTGTAACTAATTGCATAAAGGTTCGAAAAACTTTCCAACATATTATTACAAAATGTCTTCAGGCAATTGTCCATTCCAATGCTCCAAGAGACATATCCGGATGAATTGCTGCCAACCAGAAGGCATACTTTTTCAGCCACAAATGCAACAGAAAAGGTTCTGTGACACTTGGGGCTGAAAGTGTTTTGTAAGGAAGCTCTTTCGATAAAAAAGCGATAGGTGAGGGTGAAAATAATTCTACCTCCAACCTCCGCCGAGGGCTTGATAGAGAGCGATTACGCTGCGGATCTCTTCGAAACGGTCCTGGACCTGGGACTCCTCGGCGGCGAGAAGGGACTGTTGGGCAGTGAGGACTTCAAGATAGTTCACGGAGGAGTGCTTCATCAGGCGTTCGGTCTTTTGTACGGTCTCTTGAAGAGAGGCTATACGTTTTTCTCCGATTTCCAAACGTTTGCGGGCTGTCTGCCAGGATGTCAGCGAATTGTTGACTTCGGTTCCGGCATCCAGAAGTTTCTGTTGGAAAGCGAGCGACGCCGCCTCCTGCTCGGCTTTGGCGATCTTCAGGTTCGCCACATTGGCTCCTTTGTTGAACAAAGGCTGGACAAGGGAACCGGCCATATTCATCAAAAGATCTCCGGGATTTACTACCACGCCTCCCCCATTGTTTGTCCAGCCGGCGGATCCGGAAAGGGTAAGAGACGGGTAAAAGGCTGAACGGGCGGAACCTACGGCATAGAACGCTTGAGCGAGTTGGGCCTCCGCCTGACGCACGTCTGGACGGTTGGCCAGAAGACTTACAGGCAAACCGACCGAGAGTTCCTGAGGGAATGACTGGTCGGCCAGGACACCACGCTCAATGTTTTCTGGAGTTCTTGCCAGCAATGAGCACAATGACTTTTCCGTCTCGCTGATGCTTTGCTTTACAGACAGCACAGCCTGTTCCAGAGCCATCTTGTTGGCCTCGGCTTGAAGGATTGCGGTCTTGTTGAAATAGCCAGCTTTCATAAGCGAATTCATCGCCGAGACTGTTTGCGTCCAGTTGTCCAGAGTCCGTTCATTGATCGCAAGTTGCTCATCCAACATAAGAAGTGAATAGTAGGACGACGCCACGGTGGCGATCAAGGACGTGCGGACAGCCTGCTCGTAGGCCTGACTGGCCTCCAAGGCGGACTTAGCCTCCATCTTGGCGTTGCGTACACGACCGAAGATGTCCAGTTCCCAAGAAGCGCCCGCACCCAGATTGTAGGTCTTGGCATTCTGGCCGTCCCAACGGGACACGGCACCGTCACCGGTCAACGACACTGACGGAAGGTACGCCAAACGAGCGGCGGAAAGTGCGGCGGAAGCCTGTTCCGTACGAAGATGCGCCGTGCGGAGGTCAGTGTTGCGCACAAGTGCCGAATCGATCAGCTTCCGCAGCATCGGATCCTTGAAGAACTCACGCCAGGAAATAGTGGCGATCGAAGCGGTGTCCGCTCCGGCATATTCATCACCGAACAAATCCTTGTCAACTTCCGTTGTCTTTGAATATTTCTGATAGACTCCGCAGCCTTGCATCAAAGCCGCAAGCACTGAGAGACAAATGATTATCCTTTTCATCAGTTTTCGTTTTTACTTTCAGACTCCTTCTGGAGCTTTAATCTTGCAACCTTGTCCTTCTCGGCAGCGATGGCATCATCAGCCTCGACAAACTCTACCGGCTTGATCTTCTCCTGAATGCCTTGGAATACCATCCAAAGCGCAGGCACGATGAATAGAAGAACAAATGTTCCGATCACCATACCGCCGACCGCTCCTGTTCCGAGAGTCGAGTTACCGTTGGCGCCAACTCCGGAGGAGAACATCAGCGGAAGCATACCGAAGACCATCGTCAAGGCTGTCATAAGAATAGGACGGAGACGGTTCTTGGCCGCGCCGATGGCCGCTTGCTTGAGCGACATCCCGCTCCGGCGACGCTCTCCGGCATAATCGGTGATCAAGATCGCGGTCTTGGCAAGCAGACCTATCAGCATAATCAGTCCGGTCTGTAAATAGATGTTATTCTCCAATCCGAACATCTTGGCGAACAGGAAACTGCCCATAAGGCCGCACGGAACCGACAGGATGACCGTGAACGGAAGCACAAGGCTCTCGTACATTCCGCTGAGAATCAGATAGACAAGCAGGATGCAGACAGCGAATATGATCGCGACATTGTTGCCTGTCTGCGCCTCCTCGCGTGAGATTCCTCCGAACTCGAAGCCGTAGCCGCGTGGCAGGACCTCGGTTGCTGTCTCACGCACGGCGTTCAAGGCATCACCCGAACTGTAGCCCTGCGCAGGTGAACCGCTGACGGAAATCGAGTTGTAAAGATTGAAACGGGACAGGGATTCCGGCCCGTAGGTCTTGGTCAGCTGGACGAACTGTGAGAGCGGCGCCATCTCATCACCGACACGCACATAGATGTGGTTCAGGGACTCAGGAGTTACACGGGAATCAGGATCCGCCTGAATCATAACACGGTACAGTTTGGAGAACCTGTTGAAGTTCGACACATAACCGCCACCGAAATATGCCGACATCGTCTCCAGAATCTCGGTGTTGGATATTCCCGCTCGCTCACATTTGGCCGCGTCGATGTCCACCCAGTACTGAGGATAGTCGGCAGCAAACGCGGAGTAGGCCATATCGATCTCAGGACGTTCGTTGAGAGCCTCTACAAAACGGTCAGCAACCTCTTTGAAGTCGTTTATGTCACCGCCCTCCTTGTCCTGAAGGTAAAGCTCGAAGCCTCCTCCCGTACCATAGCCGGGAATCATCGGCGGAGTCATAGCGAACATCGACGCGTCAGGAATCTCCGGGGCGAACCCATAGATCTTGTTCACGACATCATTGGCGGAATGGCCTTTTCCCTTGCGCTCGTCCCAGTCTTTAAGGGTCAGGAAAAACATTCCCATAGACGGACCGGCACCGGAGAAAGAGTAACCTGCCACCATACCGGTGTAGTCAGCCTCAGGCAAGGCGAGAAGCCTTTCATCCACCTTGCGCAAAGTTTTCATAGTCTCGGACAGCGAACTGCCGGGCTTCGTGTTAAGGCTGACCATCACGATGCCTGTGTCCTCGTCCGGCACAAGACCGGTCTTGGTGCCTCTCACCAGGAACACCAGCAAGGCCAAACCAGCCACAAGCGTGCCCCACATCACCCAGCGGTG
>CAVCRL010000063.1:0-13141 GCA_963604455.1 Lachnospiraceae bacterium
TCGAGAGCGCCTACTTCGATCCGGGCTCTATCCGCAAGACCTCAAAGAGACACACCCTCCAGACTGACGCCTCCTTCCGCTACGAGAGGGGAGCCGATCCTGGAATCAATGAATATGCCGCCAAGCGCGCCGCGTTGCTGATCCAGGAAGTCGCCGGTGGCGAGATCGTCGGAGGAATCGAGGAGTTCTACCCGGCCAAGATCGAGAAGAAGGTCATCGATCTTGACTACGACCGCATCGTGAGGTTCATCGGCAAGAAGATCGGACACGACACGATCGAGAAGATACTTACAGCCCTCACCTACGAGTTCATCGAGAAGAGAGAGGGTGGAGCCAAGGTCGCCGCGCCGACCTATATGATCGATGTCACAAGAGAGTGCGATGTGGTCGAGGAGATTCTCCGAATCTACGGCTACAACAACATCGACCTGCCTCAGCATATGAAAATGTCCGTCAACGCCACACCTTCACCTGAGCCGGAGGCTATCCGTAACGGGATCTCCAACTTCCTGGCCGCCAACGGCTTTGTCGAGATAATGAACAATTCCCTCACCAAGGGTGCTTACTATAAGGAACTTACCACATTCCCGGAGGAGAAGAGCGTGACGATCGTCAACCCTCTGAGCTCCGACTTGAACGTGATGAGACAGACTCTCATATTCAGTGGCCTTGAGGTTGTGGCATACAACCTCAACCGTCAGATCTCGTCGATGAAGCTCTTTGAATATGGCTCCGTTTACAGCCGTAATCCGGAGATGGACGGCAAGACGCTGGCTTCCTACGAGGAGCATCCTGCGTTCTCGATGTTCGTCACCGGCACTCCGGAGAAATCCTGGAACAGCCAGCCGGGCAAGAGCAGCTTCTTCGAGCTGAAGGGCTATGTGGATCTGCTTCTGAGACGTTTCGGCGCGAATCTTTACCAGATGGAGGCCACAGCGGCTCCCGCTGACATATTCAGTGAAGGTGTCGCTTACGCCCTTCCGGGGCAGCATCTGCCGCTCGCGGTACTTGGCACAGTGTCTCCGGCCATCGCAAAGAAGTTCGGTGTGCGCCAGCCTGTGTTCGCCGCAGAGATCAACTGGAACACATTGTTCCAACTCGTGAAGAGGGACAAGGTGGCCTTCAAGGAAATGCCTAAGTTCCCTGAGGTCAGAAGGGATTTCGCCCTGCTGCTTGACGAGAGCGTAAGCTATGCGGACCTCTACAAGAGTTCGTTCAAGGCCGGCAAGAAGCTTCTCAAGCAGGTGACCCTGTTCGATGTCTATCGTGGGGACAAGATTCCTGCGGGCAAGAAGCAGTACGCCCTCGGATTCGTGCTTCAGGATCTGGAGAAGACATTGACGGACGAGGATGTGGAGAGGATAATGAAGAAACTTCTCTCTACCTTCCAGAACGAGTACGGAGCCACATTGAGGTAAGATTATGAGAAGGATTCTCAGGATAGTTATTCCGGTTGTGATCATCGCCGTTGCCTTGGGGGCCTGCGCCCGTGAGGCAAAGGTGATTCCTATACGCAAGATGGAACGGATCTATCGTGAGATGTTCCTGGCGGACCAGTGGCTTGCTGACAATCTGGACAAGAAAGTGACCGCGGACACGACTTGGTTCTATGAGCCGATTTTCGAGAAGTACGGGTACACTCTCAAGGACTACCAGAAAAGCGTGGACTATTACCTGAATGATCCGAAGCGCTATGCTGAGATGATCGGGCGAGTCTCCGACGGGCTCCGCGCCGAGTTGAGTGTCCTGAACAAGAAAATAGCGTTGGAGGACAAGGCCCGTTACGAGGCCGATTCCATCGCCAATGCGCGGAAATCGTTGCCGATCAGGGATTTCCATCCTACCATCGACATATTCAAAGGCAGTTTTGTTATGGACAGCGTCTGCTTCCTGAAGGATTCCGCCGGGGCTTATTACCTTGCGCCGGTGGTCAGGGACACGATGTTCCGTGGGCCGGAACTGATTATCCGTGACACGGTCTCGGTTAATGCGGATTCGGCCGTGGTGGACGCGGCCGCGCTACCGTTGGAGAAATCCTTGATGTTTGTTCCGGACGGCCGGAAGAGAATAACCAAGGATCTGAAACTGCTTCCGTCAAAAGAATTGATTGAAAATGAATAGAATAGCTGCGGAATATGTTTTCACCCTTGATCGGGAGACACCGATCAGAAACGGTTTTGTTGAATATGATGACAACGGAACCGTGACCGCTATCGGGGAGTGCTCCGATCCGGCGAAGGAGAAAACTTTTGTGAAAGGCGCTGTTGTGCCGGGCTTTGTCAACACTCACTGCCATCTGGAACTTTCATACTTGTGGAAATCCTTCCGCAAGGGCACGGGAATGGCCGGCTTCATTGACCAGATCAACGAGATGAGGGACAACAAGAGCCTTGAGGAGAAACTCCGTGACATCTCTCATTGGATGAATGTGATGTGGGAGCGTGGAGTGTCCGCTATGGCTGACATCAGCAACTGTGCCGACACATTCGCCATCAAGAAAGCCTCTCCGATGTACACCAGAACCTTTCTGGAGGTCTTCGGGACGGAGCCTAAGGACTGCGCTTCCGTGATGGAGAATGTGATGAGACTCAAGGAGGTGGCGGACGGTTACGGACTGGACGCAGCTCCGACCCCTCACGCCTGCTACACGATGAGCCCGGAGCTTATCACGGCAGTCTCGGCCGAAGGAATGAAGTCCGGTTTCCTGTCATTCCACTCGGAAGAGACTGAGGAAGAGGAGGATATGCTGAAATATGGCCGCGGGGCTATGTGGGATAACCGTAAGGCCGCCGGGATGAGTGTTCCTCCGGTTACCGGGAAATCCTCCCTGCTCTATTTTATTGACAGATTGGAGAAGGCTCATCCTGCCCCGTTTGACGAGCACATCCTGCTTGTCCACGAGGTTTGTATGGACCAGGAGGGAATAGATGCCGTGAAGAAGGTGATGAACCACCCGTTCGTGGCACTCTGCCCGCAATCGAACATATTCATTCATAATTCATTGCCGCCTGTGCCGCTGATGCGCCGCAACGGGTTGAAGATCACTGTCGGGACGGATTCGCTCTCAAGCAATGATGACCTTGACATCGTCAGGGAGCTTTACTGCCTGCAGAACGCTTTCCCGGAGGTCGGCTTGAACGAGCTTCTCACCTGGGCGTGCCTGAACGGAGCGGAGTTCCTGTCGAAGGAGAATGAATATGGCCGCATCGCTGTCGGAATGAAGCCTGGTCTGGTGGCTATTGAGAACCTTGACAGTGATCGTCTCACTTCAGAAAGCCGGTCACACAGAATCGTTTAGCTATGATGCGAGAGGAACTTGTGTTCGGGCCGATACACTCCAGAAGGTTGGGCTCTTCGCTCGGAATCAATCTGCTTCCGACGAAAGGCAAGCTGTGCAATTTTGATTGCGTCTATTGCGAGTGCGGCTGGAACAAGGACGGCAGGGGAGACCGCAGGCTTCCTACCGCCGCTGAACTGCGTTCGACTTTGGAGGCGAAGCTGAAGGAATGTCGTGACGCCGGCACACCTATCGACTCGATAACGTTTTCCGGAGACGGGGAACCGACTTTGAATCCGGATTTCCCGGAGATAATCGACATCACGATATCGCTGAGGGACAAGTACTTCCCGCAGGCGAAAGTGTCGGTCCTGTCCAACGCCACGAGGATATTCAGAGATGAGGTCTTTGAGGCGTTGAGGAAGGTTGACAACCCTATTCTGAAGATTGACGCTCCGACGGACGCGCTTGCGGCCAGGATCAACCAGCCGCAGGGGGAATATCACGTGGAGGATGTCGTCGCCGACCTGATGAGGTTCGAAGGGAACTTTGTGCTTCAGACGATGTTCCTCAGATCCCCGTCCTTTGACTCTTCCTCGCCGGAAGTGCTTGACGGATGGATGAATATAGTAAGAAAACTTAAACCAAGGGAAGTTATGGTCTATACTCTTGACAGGGAGGCTCCGGCGGACAGGCTTGAGAAGTTTACCGTGGAGGAGATGAGGACGCTGGTGAAGCCTTTGATCGAAGAGGGCTTCAAGGTTCAGATAAGAGGATAGGCTTAAGTCTTTTCTTGTGAATATTAAAATATTAGTTAATAAAATGGAATCTTTGTTCGCAAAGTATGGTTACGCTCCGGATAAGGAACGGATCAGTAAAAGGTTGGACGCCATCGCGGCCAACATTGACAATGTGACTTCTCCGGAAGTCCTCAGGCATTGCCTGTCGTTGATGGATCTCACGACCCTTCGCACCGAGGACACCCCTGAGTCTGTGAAGAAACTGGTTGGAAAGGTCAATTCCTTTATGAAGGATTTTCCTGAATATCCGCTTCCGGCCTCGATCTGCGTATTCCCTAACTTCGCGTCTCTCGTAAGGGAAAGCCTTGAGAGCGAGGAGGTTCACGTGACTTCCGTGGCTGGTTGCTTCCCGACTTCGCAGAGTTTCCTTGAGGTGAAGGTCAAGGAGTGCGAGATGGCCGTTGAGGCTGGTGCCGATGAGATCGACATCGTGTTGGCTCTCAACGCGTTTATGGCCGGGGACTATGATGCCGCCAGAAAGGAGATCCGTACGATCCGCGCGGCAATTGACGAGGCCGCTTCGAAGGTTGGCCGCAAGGTCACATTGAAGGTTATTCTGGAGACCGGCTTGCTGGTCACTCCTGAGAACATCGCCAACGCTTCGTTCCTTGCTATGGAGGAAGGCGCTGACTTCATCAAGACATCCACCGGAAAGGTAAGCGTGAACGCCACACCGATGGCCGCCTACATTATGTGCGAGTGCATCAAGGCCTTTTACGAGAAGACTGGCCGTAAGGTCGGATTCAAGGCCGCGGGCGGCATCTCCACATCAAAGGATGCGGTTTGCTACCATTCAATAGCCAAATCTATTCTCGGAGTAGAGTGGACAGGCAAGGATCTGTTCCGTTTCGGAGTGAGCCGTCTGGCCAACTCGCTGATGTCCTCTATCGAGCAGAAGACCGTAGTCTATTTCTAAACTACAGCCCGGACACTCCGGTACGTTCTTTACCGCTGTCATCCTTGACGATGTGTTCGTCAGAGATGGCGGCGGCTGTCTTTACAAGATATTCACGAAGGTCGTCCCACTTGTGGAAGACTCCGTCGTAGGTCTTGACGGCAGGAATGTAGGTCTCCCTGTCGTTGTAAACTAGTTTGACGAGGATGTCTCCCTTCTTGTTCCCGAAGAAGATCATCTGAAGGTTGGAAGCCATCGGAATCATCTGGAAATCAAACCAATGGCTGTGAACTCCCATTGACTTCCAGCGCTCCTCCATTCCGGCTATGCCGATTGTGCCGACAAGTGGAAGAAGTCCCACGTCGTGGCCGAACCTGAGATCCGCCGCCCTGTCGCTGCCTGGCTTTAGCGCTTCGTCAGCCTTTGCTACGATGTCCTCGATGAGAGGCTTTGCGATAGAGGATACATATTCCCCCTCCTCGGCGGAAATGCCGAAACTATAGTAGAATTTGTCGTTCCTCGAAATCCAGAGCCCGATCAATTCCTCCTCATTGAAATGACTGAATATGTCAGGATGGCCAATGGTGTTAGGGCTGATGCTTCCCGCGATGAACACGTTGTCCATAAACTCCTTAGGCTTCGGAATAAGCTCAGTGGCCTTGGCCGGATCAGTGAATATCGCCCCGAAGAACCTCTCGTAGGAGACAAGGCTGTCCAGCAGGTGCCGCCTCAGGACGTTGGATTCTTTCATAACATTCTTGGTGTCAAGGTCCATACTTATGTAATCTAGGTACTTAGGACCTGTCACATAGTGGAATTTCAGTTTCCCGTTCCTCTCCCTGACGGCGGAAGTGAAGTTGGCCATACTTATAAGGCATCTTGGCCAATAGCTTGAGACGCATTCCACCTCGGTGCGTTTGCCGTTGAACACCTCAGGATAGTTTGCGGACATCCTTCCCGCGATTCCGCGGTGCTCGGCCGCTCCTCTTTCCGTCAGCATTCCGAACATCCCCTGATGCTCAGTGTTGAGGGAGTCAATCTGGCTTTTCAGCAGTTTGCCTTCCTTTGTAAGCAATCCGGCCTTCTCCGCTGTCGCAAGAGTCTCGACAGATCCCTTGAACAGGTTCCCGCTGGTGTGGTAGCGGGATCCGTGCCTTCCGTAGTGACTGATATAGAACGGCTTGTACCCTTTGGGGGCTTTGGTGAAAGCCGACGGGACATATTCATAATAATGATAGACGCCTCCCGCCCTTTCGAGGTTCTCTTCAAGCAGGTCTTTATACGTTTGTGCCGTGGCTGAAAAAGTGAAAGCGTTGAAAGCCAGCGCTATGGATGCCGCATAGACGGCGGATTTTCTGAATATTCCCATAATTTTCCTAAAAAATCTTCTGTGCAAAGATAGAAAATAGCCCTTTAATTGCCAAGGAAAGCGGATTTTACACTTAACCGTTGAATATTTCAACCCACGGATAGTCTCCTCTACCTTTGCATCGTAACTAAAAACCAACTGAACGATGAAATGGTTCTTCAGAATGATGCTGCCGGCTCTGGTGCTGGTGTCCTGCAGCAAAGAGGGTGGATCTCTGGTGGAGGTCGATCCTGTCAGCACAAAGGAAAAGGTCGAAGTGGTCTCACACGAGAAGATGGAACTCGGGCGCAAGCTTGAGAATCCGTATTCCGTGAAGAATGTCGGTGAGGCTCTTGCAACACTCTATCCGACAAGGGCTTCCGTGGATGTCCCTGTCACAGACCGCTATGTCCGTTTCCTGCCTAAGAACACCGAGGAGTACAACCGTTTGTCAGACCTCGGGGTTGAGATGTTGGACCATCCGATGGACCGGGAGATCCTGAAGGACGGTGACTATTACCACGATCCGGCTGTGCCCGAGGAAGAGATCACTTGGCAGTACGCTGTGGTGCCGTCGGACTTCGAGTTCCCGCAAGGGATTGACTATGAGGTTCTGGACGAATGTTTTATCCCGGACGAGAATGTCTCGACAAGAGGCCTTGGGGATCTGGATTGGGAGTCAATCGAGAGAAAAGCCTTTGAGATTACGGACAATGCGGACCTGCTGGTTCCTGAGACAAGGGCGAAGTCGAAGCCGTCAGGCCGGATCACGATTGTCGATGACAAGTTGAAGAGCAAGAAGACGATCGGCGTGGCCGGTGTGAAGATGGTGGCCAATGTCTTCGTGAAGATCGCCACGACCTACACTGACGAGAACGGCAACTATGCGTTCTCCCGCAAGTTCTCCGCCAAGCCTCATTACCGCATCTGCTTCAAGAACAGCACTGGATTCTCCATCGGTTTGAACCTGATTCTGGTTCCGGCCTCCATCTCGACCATCGGCAAGGGCTCTCCGACCGGCATCGATCTGACCATCGACAAGAACTCGGACGCCACACTTTTCCGCAGATGCGTCGTCAACAACGCCGCCTACGACTACTTCAGGAAGTGCCAGACAACCGGTGTGACTATGCCGCCTAAGAACCTGAGGTTCTGGATCCTGAATATTCTCAAACCTTCCAGCACGCTTATGATGCATCACGGAGCCTTGCTTGACAACAAACTGGTCAGCAAGTACATCGGAAAGTACACCGCTGTTGTCAGAATCTTCGCTCCGGACATCACCATCGGTTCGAAGGGCAAGAACGGAAACTATTCCGAGCTGTACTCCACGACGATCCACGAGATGGCTCACGCCAGTCATTTCCAGAGAGCGGGGACGGATTACTGGAAGAAGTACGCCACTTACATCCTTACCTCGTACATCTCCACAGGTGACTGCTACGGGACCGGAAACGGAGAGAACGCCGGGTACTGCGAGATCGGCGAGATGTGGGCCTACTACATTGAGAATATGCTGTACAAAGAGCGTTACGGCAGCAATCCTGGATTCGGCGCGAGCTACTGGTTCAAGCCTCAGATCCTGATGGATTTGGAAAACGGCGGCGTTCACCGTTCCGACATCTGCGCGTCCCTCGGCCTTTACTCGAACGACATCGCATCCTTCAAGAGCGCACTTCTTGAGAATTGTTCCGGTAAGACGACGCTGATAAACAAGACCTTCTCAAAGTATTCCAAGTAGTTTTCTTCGCCCCGCGCTCGATTTTGTTTGCAATTTCGTAAATAATCAGTATCTTTGCAATCCACTTCAAGCGCGGGTGGCGAAATGGTAGACGCGCTAGTTTCAGGAGCTAGTGTCAATTGCGACGTGTGAGTTCGACTCTCATCCCGCGCACAGGAACGGGGACAACCAATCGGTTGTCCCCGTTTTGTATTTATTCTATACTGCTATAATTCCCTTTTCAGGAAAAAAAGAGTTTACGCTTATGTTTCGGGTGCGTAAAGCCCGTTTTCTCACCCGAAGTCAATCAAAGACGGCATCCCGGGTGTCTAATCGCCTTTTTCTCACCCGAAAGGAGGGCTCGTCAGATCAGTGCGGAGTGGCCGTGCCTCTCAACAGAGTAGAAATACGTTGCGGCAGATTGGGGGCAGATTAGGCCTTGCCGTTATCATTGAAAATTTACGAAACGCTTTCAGCCTAAAGCCGGTCAGAAGCCTCTGCAAGGCACATCGTCGTGAAAATCTCTCACCTCAGGCTACGAGTTTTTCAGCCAGATCTGGCTTCAGGCCGCATAGGCTAGTTAAGATGCTGAAAGCGTTTTGTAAAATGTTGACTGGTTGCAAGAAAACTTTATAGACAGTGGATGGCAAACTTCCAGAAACGAACTTCCTGAAGGAATTTAATAAAGTCAAAACGTTTGATTGGTTGTGGAATTTGTTAAATTTGCTGAATATGAAAAAGGACGTGTAAACGATATGCAATCACCGTCCGGAAATGGGAAGATAGATATTTGAGGATAAAACTGTTTGAAACGCGTTAATATTTATGGAAGCACAAGGACAGAGCGTGGCGTCACTCCTCGCCGGGGAGAAGCGGTTTATAATTCCGTATTACCAGAGATCCTATGTTTGGGGAGAACCACAATGGGAGCGATTTTTGGATGATATGGAGTATGTGTCGAAAACAAATAGACCCTACTTCATAGGGTCTGTGATTCTAAAACAGATCTCAACCTCCTCCTTTGAGGCGATTGGCAACCAACGTGTGGTGATTGACGGGCAGCAGCGCCTGACCACTTTGGCGGTCTTTTTCAAAGTGTTGAGCCTTCTTAAGAACAAACCGGAATTGTTTGGGCAATACTTTATGAATCAATTGGATGAAGATGGGCTTCAGCGTGAGTGCAAAATACACCACAACCGTCTTGACAAGCCATTTTTCGACCGCATTGTCGATTTGGATGCCGCCGCGGATCTTTTAACAAATGATAACGGAACATATTATGTCACGGATGGAAAAGAAGTGAAGCAGCCTAACCGGATACTTTTGATGTATCAGTACTTTCTGTCTTCTATTCGTGGAAAAATCGATCGATTCTCATTCAAAATTCCTTCATTGGTGCAGTTTGTGTCAATTGACATTACTCCGAGTGAGGATGAGCAGCAGATTTTCGACACCGTGAACTCTCTTGGAGTCGAACTGACAACTACTGAACTGTTGAAGAATTACTTGTTCAACGAGGGCAATGAAGATGATTTCAACCAATGGTGGGTTCCGATGTTCGAAAAGAATGACAGCACAAAGAACTATTGGAATACGAAAGTCGTGTCCGGAGTTAAGAAACCGTTGCTGATAGATGTTTTCTTCAATGCTTTCTTTATGGTGATGATTCACGATGATCGGTTTGGGGTGACGGCGGAGGAAAAATTGAAATATATGCGTTCTGAAGAGTTGTTTTCCTCATATCGTGACTTTGTAAGGGTACATCTTGATGGAAAACGTTCCGGGCTTGTCAGAGAGATTAATCTGGCGGCAAAACTATTCAAGGAGTTCTTTGATCCGAATATAAGATACAAGGCTATCACAGGAGATAATAATTCGGATAGAATCAACGAAATGATATTCTCTATTGATAAAGCTGTCCTTATTCCTTATGTGCTGTATCTCCTTATGTATGCCGAGGCTGCTGAAAGAGAAAAAATATTCTCGGTTTTGGAATCGTACATAATGCGTAGGGCTGTATGCAAGTCTGATACCCGTGGGTATAGTCGGTTCTTCTCCGACACACTGCTTACAAATAAGATACTGACCTCCGACGCTCTGGAAGAATACATAGGACAGATGGAGAATAAACTTCTGTCTATGCCGTGTGATGAGGATCTAAGAAATGGTGTGTTGAATGAATATCGGGTTAACAGTCAGAATATTGGGGTTCTTTATATGCTTGAGACGAAAATCCGGTCTGGTATGTCAGCTACTGACGTGAAAGGGATTGCGAGCTATTCGCTTGAGCATCTTATGCCAAGGACGTGGAAATTGACTTGGGATTTATCTGGGCTTTCCGATGAGACGATATCGAAAAGAGACGATTCTTTATGGAAGCTTGGAAACCTCGCCATTCTGCCGCTGAAATTAAACACGACTATAAGCAACGGCAGATGGGAGACCAAAGTCGCCGGAAACAAAAAAGGACGAGGACTGAGAGAATGTGCGAACGGGCTTGTGACATTGTCAAAGTATCTGAGGTTACCAGAATGGACGGAGGACACTATCGAATCACGGGCGCAGGATCTTTATGATTCAATGGTGGAAGTTTGGCCGGAATGTCATACAAAGCAGACTGTATAGGTGATTTATGCCGGGCAAAATGCTTATATTAGCGGAAAATTTTTGAGAGATGAAGATTGTGTTTCTGGATGCCGCGACGATGGGGACGTCGTCGTTGGGGCCGATTGAGAGGCAGGGGGAGCTTACGGCGTGGCCTAACTCGACTCCGGAGGAGGCCGTGTGTAGGGTAGGTGATTGCGATGTGCTGGTCATAAACAAGATAAAGGTGAATGACCGGCTGCTGGACGCGGCACCTAAGCTCCGGCTTGTGTGCGAGGCTGGCACCGGAATCAACAATATTGATGTCGAGGCTTGTTCTAAGAGAGGAATAATAGTCAGGAATGTAGCTGGCTATTCTACGGACTCCGTTGTCCAGGAAACATTCACGCATATTCTTAACCTTCTGGGCAACGGAGCCTATTTTGACAATGTCGTGAAGTCGGGGGAATATTCCCGAAGCGGGCTGTTCACAGACTATTCAAGGCCGTTCATTGAGATCACCGGCAAGACGCTGGGCATCATCGGCTTGGGTGCGATCGGATCGAAGGTGGCCCGTATCGGCACCGCCTTCGGAATGAATGTGATCTACTATTCCACCTCCGGCACGAATCATAGTGATGAATATCCCGCAGTCCCGCTTGAGCGTCTGATGCGGGAGTCTGACGTGATCTCGGTCCACGCTCCGTACAACGAGCGCACCGCAGGGCTTGTCGGAGAGAAGGAACTTAGGATGATGAAGCCTAAGGCGATCATCGTGAATATGGGGCGTGGCGGAATCGTCGTTGAGGATGCCCTTGCCAAAGTCATAGACGAGGGTGTCATCGGCGGAGCGGGTCTGGATGTCTATTCCGTCGAGCCGATCCCGGCCGACCATCCGCTTCTTCATACAAAGCACCCGGATCGCCTGAGCCTGACCCCACACATCGCCTGGGCCAGCATCGAGGCCCGTGAGCGTCTCATCCAGTCCATTGCCGACAACATCGCGAAAGGGTTTTAAGTTTTCCTCGGCCGCTGAGCTTGTCGAAGCGGACCGGATATATTCCGTGTCCGTTGACATTGATGTGTGATGCGGCCACATCATTCAGATTCGAGAGGCTATTATTTCAGGTGATAAAATGGCGCTTTGAGAGCCGTGATTTTGGACGGTTAATCCAAACGGAATCTGTAAACAAGAAACCTGTCGTTGGCGTCGAAGACTTGGGAATAGTAATACGGGGCGGAATAGCCGATCACATTGAGGCCTTTCGGAACCTCCGTGTCGGCGGTTAGTCTGCCATCCTTGTAGATCTGCAGTCCATCGTATTGGCTATGACTTCCTTTCTTGTATGAACGGAAGCATATTCCTGTCTCATCAATATACTCGATCCAGGAGTAGAACCCCTTGGTGGTGACGTTCGGCTCGAAGTACTTCGTGTCGTCCATCGTCTGGATTCTGTAATAGGACATATCCATATCCGATCCTGCCGCTCCGAATGCCTTCTCCGGTTTGAGATCCTTGTTGAAAACATAGATCATAGAGTCGGCCTGGAAGCCAAGGTAGATGTTTCCGTCCTTGTCAAAGTCAAAGGCTACACCGTCAAAGACCGTGTACTTGAAAGGGTCTGACTCGTAGATTTCCGGAAAGCCCTTGATTATCGGTGGAAGGGCCTTGCCTGTCGTCATATCTATGACACCGACACGATAAGAGTCTTTGATGTATTGATCGTTTGTGAAGAAATATGAGAAATCAGGGTTGTCGCTGGACAGTCCGTGGTACATCTTCCCGTCGTGCAGCCGCGTGACATTATCGTGGAGCTGTTCACAGTAGGTAAGATAATCGTCAGGAGAGGTATGGTCTCCTTCCTTGTGGATCCAGAAACGGTTCGCCACCTTGCGGTCCTTGGAAAAATATTCAAAATCAAGGCTGCTCCCAAAGAGCGCTATCTCACCTTCGTCTGACATCGCGAAACAGTCGCAGTGCTTGACAAGAGACTCTTGAGGCCCCCTGCCGTAACCAATGCTCTTGCCGACAAATGTCCCGTCGGGGCCGAACTCGTACATATCACAGGTGTAACTGTCGAAATAATAAATATTTCCGGATGGGGTGATTCCGGAGTAGGAACGTCCTGAACTGAGCGTTGAGTCAGGGAAATCCAGACGGATTTCTTCAAGGTTGAGTCTGGCTGGTCCTGTGACCGGTTTGTCCGTTTTTACTCGCGGGATGCGTGAATAGAGATTCTGGTCGCTTTGGTTGGCGCACGACATAGCGGCGAAGAGTGAACCGGCGATGATCGTCGTCAAGGTTACGTTTTTGAAAAAGGTTGTGTTCATTGTATAACGTTTTATCAAATATAATGTAAAAATATGGAATATTGTAACATCGTTTAGTGAAAAAATACCACCGTAGGCGAGGACATCATCGGTACAACCCGTCAATAGCCACGATGCGGCAGTCATTCGTGACACCATTTACCCGGACAGGGCGCGAAGCGCAGGTGCCTCGTGTGACTGCCGCATC
>CAVCRL010000064.1:0-12817 GCA_963604455.1 Lachnospiraceae bacterium
GCCCCCAATCAGCGGCCTTGGCCGTCTGGCAGAAGTCGTAAGGGGTGTAGTAATGGACAGCCACCATCACTTTCCCGGCAGGATCGTCCGGAACCTTGAAACCATCGTTGAGAGTCTTTGTCGGATCGGCGGCATAACCTGGCACACCGAGCCACCTTGTGGAGTTGTTGCCGCCTGTCGCGCGCACGGCATCGACGAAGACTTGGTTCCATTCGTTGAGGATGTCGTTCTGCCTCTTCTTTCCGGCGGCGGACTGGTACTCGTCGCTGTAGCCCCATCGTCCGTCCTGGATCTCATTGAACGACTCGAAGATCAGGAAGTCGCCCTTGTCCTTGAACCGCTCCGCGATCTGTGTCCAGACAGCCTTGATCTCGGCCTTTATCTGAGTGTTGACGGCATCGCTGGAGGCGGCCCCGCGGATGTTCAGCCAATGGGTCGTGTAGGAGACTCCTCCGTTGTAGTCCAAAGAGCCGTCGTGGTGGATGTTGATGATCGTGTTGAGGCCGGCATTCTCAGCCCAGCCGACAATCTCCTCGATCCTGTCAAGACGGTCATCTATCTTATAGTCAGGAGCATCGCCAATGTGTCCGAGCCAAGTGACAGGGATTCTCACGGACTTGAAGCCCTTGTTCTTGAGCCCGGTGAACACAGCCTGCGTAAGTTTCTGGCCGTTAGTCCAATAGCCCTCGATGGCCATTTCGGTCTTGCCGTCGAACGCGTCCATCTGGTTGCCAAGGTTCAATCCAAAGCCAAGGGTCTTGGCCATCTTCCACGCATCGTTGTCCCCCGGAGACGGATCGACAGGTTGGTCAGGCACCTCCGGCTTTTCCTTCGCCGGCTGCGAGATTGTGACCTCCTGCGAGAACGAGCCGCTCTTGATGGCTATCACAGCCGTCCGCGCCTCGTAGGTCTCATTGGAAGCGACCTTCACCGGATAGGTAATCTTGTACTTTGAATATGTTCCGTCAGTCACCGTGACCCATTTCTGGTCCGCCGCGGCCGTAGGCCTTACAGGGGCCGTGACATCAATCGTAAAGTTACCGCCATCGACTGAAGCGTCATAGTTTGTCGGAGACACCGTCATCGTTGAAGGTGCTTCCGGTTCCGGGACAGGAGTCTCGTTCTCTTTTCCTCCGCAGGAGCAGAGCAGCGCGGCGGCCAGGAGCATCGCCGAAAATCTCATTTTCATCTCATCAAAATTTTTCAAGTTCGTTCTGACCGCCTTGTTTCCGGCTGGTCGCCCGACCGTCACAAACAAACGACGGTCAATTTGGATCCCGAGGGAGGTATCACCCTCCCCCGGAATAGAGTTAATAGTTTGTTATAGGAATGCTATCTTCTTTACGGTAACGCCCTTGCCCTGGACGATGAGGGCGCTGCCCCACCAGGCTTTGGTCGTCAGTTTTGTAAAGATCGGCTTTGTGGCCTTGAAGCTGATGTAGCCCTTGGAGAAAGCCTCAGGAGAGTTCTCGGCGTTGAACTGGTTGGCGGCCTTGCCAGGCATATTCAGGTCATCAAGTCCGTTCCAGTGGCCGTCGAAGAGCTGGATCTGCCAGTCGGTTTCGGAATTGGCCGAGAAGTAGATCCTGATCTCGCTGTCCTCTTCCAGACCGGCGTTCACCCAGTCGTCCTCGGTTCCGATATCAAGGTTGTTGTCGTAGTCGTCTCCGGTGTACCTTTCACCTTCCCAGATGACCTTCTCGGTCGCTCCGTAGTGGATGAGGCTCACACCCTTGATGACAACTCCTTCACCCTGGCACTGGAACGCTCCGCCCCAGCCGGTGTCCTGATTGATGAGCTGGGCGAGGATCTCAGCCGTCACGTTGAACGCGAAGTAGCCGCCTGAAGTGTCGCAATTGTCAGGGTTGACAGTGTCGCCTCCACCGATCTCAGCGAACTTGAACGTGTCTCCCCAGTGACCGGCGTAGGTCTTGAACTGCCACCAGTCATTGTAAGCGGTGAAGTAAACCCTGATCACGTCGCCCTCAGCTATGCCGGCCTCCTGGAAGGCGTTAGGCGCGCCGAGGTAAGGAGAGTTGCCCCATCCCGCAAGGTCTTCAGAGCCTTCCCAGATGAATATCTCAGTGTAAGGAGCGGTGATCTCAAACGGAACAGGCCAGTTGAATGTCTCGCCGCTGACGAGGGTGATTCCAAGGCGATAGACACCCGGGCCCACTCCGTCAGGAATTCCGAATGTCATCGAGTCATCGGTTCTGCTGCCATAAGAAGTGACCTTCTTGCCCTTGATGGTGATCGACTCGATGTTCTGGAGATTGGTTCCGGTGATCGAAACCTGACGGCCCACGCTGAACGAAGGCTTGGTGAACGAGATGGCGACAGCCTCATCGTAGGTGATCTCCACATTTGCGGAGACTGATTCGTAGCCGTTGGCGGCGGTCACGGTGAACGGACCGGTGTAGGCCTCACGGGCAACCGTGACAGTCACCTTCTCCGCACTGCCTACCACATATTCACAAGTTATGAATCCCTGGGCGTCGTCTCCGTTCTTGACATCCGTGACGAGGTCAAGGTCGGTTCCGCTGAGCTCGATCTTCTCCTTTCCGGCCACGGCCGTGGTCTTGTCAACGCCGGTGATCACCGGCTTCACGACCTCGATCTCAGGGGTGACGGCCTGCTTGCCGGACTCAAGGGTAACGGTGACGGCACCGTCCTTGGCGGCCGCCGGAATGTCAGCATAGATCTTTCCATCCTTAAGGACGAAAGAGGCCTCGGCGTTATTGAACTCAACCTTGGTCACGAGATCAAGATCCGATCCTGTGATCTCCACGGATCCGCCGGCCTTGTAACGGCCGTCCTTGGCCATAGAGGCGATTCCGAGATCCGCCACGGTGACAGTCTCGATCTCACCCGCGTTGAACGTCTTGCCGGCGAATGAGGTAAGCGTGATCTCTCCGTCAGTGGCCGTGGCAGGCAGATTGAACGTGATGGCTGTGGCGTCTTCGCTGCACTGGAACTCAACGTTGCTTGCTCCTTCCAGATCAATGGTCTGGATCATATCCAGATGCTCACCGGTAACGGTGATGACATCTCCGGACTTGTAGGTGGCCTTCTTGGCTGTGACGACGGTAGGGTCACCGACAGTCAGTTCCTCTTTGGAATAGATGATGTTAGGGATGGTCTGCTCATCCTCAAGCTCGTTCACGTCACCGATCTGGACATAGCCGCTCACTGCGTTGGCAGGAACCTTGACCTTCAATTCGTGACGGGACTGGCTGACAAACTCCGTAGCCCTTACATCGCCACCAAAGATGACTTCCTGAACGATGTTGAGATATTCACCGGTGATGGTGACCACATCGCCTGAAAGAGCCTCCGCCGGAGCGAAGGATGCGATCTCCATAGGTTCGGTGAAAGTCAGGGACGAGAGGCTGGTGTATTCCTTTCCGTCCTTGTCCACAATCGTGATCGTTCCAGGCTCCGGTCCTTCGAGAGGGACCCGGAAACGGATTTCGGAATGCTTTCCTGACTCGACAACCTCGTACTCGGTGACTGAGACACCGCCCTGAAGGCGGATCTCAGACACATTCTGAAGGTTGCTTCCGAGGATGCGGAGCTCACCGCTACGCATCACAGGATTCGGAGCGAAGGCCGCGAGACTCACACCGTCTCCGTACGGATCGGTGTCAAGTTCCTTCTCTCCGCAGCCGGTCAGACCGACAAACGCGGAGCAGAGAGCTATGAGTGCTGAATATTTGAATATCTTTTTCATTTTATTTTCCTCCATTCATTATTTGTAAGGGACAGCACGGATGTTGTCAATCTGGATCATAGGAGCGCAAGGGGTTCCCTCATCCTCACCGGCGGCGGCCATAAAGATCTCGAAGCCGGAGAACGAGTCAGCGGAAAGCACGCCGGAAGCCTTGTTTCCATCCCAGTACCATACGAAGTCGGTAGAGAACGGGAATGTCACCGTGATCCACTTTCCACCTGTGTCGAATGAGCCGGTGGCCTTCCAAGGCGTGTAAAGAACACGTGGCAGAGAGATCGCGTCATCGTGGAAATAGGTGTTGTTGGCGGCACCGAGGGTACACATATCAAGACTTGCGAAATAGATCTGCATAGGGCAGCCCGTCCAAGGATGATCGGCAGGGATGCGCATCTCGAACTTGAGCGCCATATTCGCGAAATTCGTGAAGTCAACAACCTTCCTGAGGTCGATCCCCTCCGGATCATCGAAGGTCTGAGGAGTGTTCCAGTTGCCTGGCCAGTACTCGAAGTGGTAGCCGGTGTCACCCCAGTCGGTGCCGTCAGCCTTGAGTCCGCCGGCATCGTAGAGCTGGAGATAGTTGCCGTTGATGGAGTTCTCGTCGCTCTGGATGGTCTGGGCGTGCCAGCCGTGATTTCCACGGGCATCGTCAAAGCTGAAGAGCATTCCACGCTCATCCTTGTACTGGAACAGTGACTGTGCGGTTCCGGACGCTGTGGTCACCTTGATCTTGCCAGGCTTGGCTCCCTCAGGCACAACCACATCGAAGGAGTTGATTGTCACATTGGAGATCTGTGTCGCCTCCACTCCAGGGAACTCGACCGTCATAGGCTCGGCGAAGTAGCTTCCGGTGATGGTGACGGTCTCTCCAGGTTCAGCCCACTCGAAGGACATTCCGGTGATCTTCGGCAAAGGAAGGAGCACCTTGAAGTCATAGTCAACAACAGTGCTGTCCTTGGTGATGAGGTACATCTTGTCGGTCGTCTCGTTAGGAAGGTTCTTAGGCACAGCCACAACGATTGTCTTCTCAGTCATATAACTGGTGTTCAGAATCGCCGGCTGGTCATTGAAATAGATGTCGTGGACGCTCTTGAGGTTCTCACCCACAATGCAGATGACCTGCTCAAGGCTCGCCGATGTGATGGCCACATCATTGTCCGCCGGTCTTACGAAATGGATTGTCGGCTTGCCGTCAGCCTGTCTGAAACGGTCCGGATAGTCAGCCCTGTCGCAGGAGAAAAGGCCGGCCACGCAGAGAGCGGCGACAAAATATCTTATGATTGGTTTCATAATTTCCTTAACGATTAAAAGTCATACTTATAAGTCTCTCGTACATCAACGTGGACACCCTCCACATCTGATCCCATATTAGGATTGAGGACAACGTCCTCGGAAGGGAACGGCATCGTGAACATCGAAGCCTTCACGTCCACCAGTTCCTCATTGCCTTTATACTTGATCTCGGAATTATCCCAAGCGTTGGCTCCGGGACCCACATATTCACCGGTGGCGTCAAGCACATAGTTGCCGTATGCCTTGGAAAGGCCGTCCCAGGCGGATCTTCTCTGGGCGAGAAGCTCGGAGATGCAACCGTTCACGTCATAGTAGGAACGACGCACGAAATCGTACCAGCGGTCACCCTCAAGGGCGAGCTCAAGGCGGCGCTCCTTCCAGATGTCATCGAAGGTGACAGCCTTCAAAGGCTCAGCGTTGGCGCGCTCACGGACCTGGTTGACATATTCAAGGGCGGACGCGGCGTCGCCGGTAAGGAAGCAGGCCTCGGCATAGACAAGGTAGATGTCGCTGAGCCTCAGGATGTGGGTAGGAAGCTGGTTGGTCATATTGGAGGCGTGGACACCGAGGGCGGCCACGTGATCGGCGTCGTCACCGTAGAGATGCTTGCAGTAATTGGCTCCGCTGCCGCACTGGAAACTGCCGTTGGTGCTGTTAGGCGAATAGCTCGGATCGTAGTAGAAACGGTAGAAGTCGAATCCGCCGAGATCTGTCCAGAAGTAGCTGTACTGGTCACCGAACATCATCATAGTGGCGGCGCGGCGATCATCCTTGGCGTTTGCCTTCCTGACTTCCGGATCCTCGTCGGCAGACACACCGAAAGCGTCCTGAAGGTCAACGGAAGGGCCTTTCCAGTCACCCCAGCAGTCACCGAACTCATCGAAGCCGCCCATAGCCACATCACTCTGGATGGAGTTCTGCGCGGTCCAGATGCCCGAAGTACTGGTCCAAAGCCAAGAGAAGAGGCACTCTCCGGTCTGCTGGAAGACCTTAGGAGAAAGACGGAACACATCTGAATATACAGGGGTAAGCGTCCTGCCCGAGTTCTCGATGACATCCTTGGCGTAGTCGCGGGCCTTGACAAGATCGTTGTTGTCAAGCGTGCCGCTCACACCGGCCTTGGTGAGATAGACCTTTGAGAGAAGGGCCTCGGCCGCATAGTAGTCGATGCGGTTGTAGGATCCTATGTAGGCATTCTTCGGAAGAAGCTCCATAGCCTTCTCAAGAGTCATAATGACATATTCATAGACATCGGCCTTCGCCACCTTCTCGACCTGGTTGTAGTTGCCGGCCTTGATGGATTCGGTGTTGTCGTGGATGATAGGAACGTCACCGAATGTCCTGACAAGGAAGAAGTAAGCCATCGCCTTCCACGAGAGGGCCTCGCCGATGCACTGGTTCTTCTTGGCCTGGGAAGGTCCGTCGGAACGAAGGATGTTGTTGATGACGGTGTTGCAGTGAGCGTTCACAGCCCAAAGCGAGTACGACATATTCTTAAGGTCACCGTCAGTGCCGTTCACGGTAAGGGTGGAGTAGGCGCTCTGTCCCTGATAGACATTGCCGCACATCGTCTCCGAGCCGTAGATGTAGAAACGGATGATGTCGTACCAAGGTGAGTTGTAGAGGTAGTTCACACCCTGCTCGCACTGCTCATCGTTCTTGTAGTACTGTTCGGTCGTGTAGTTGTCCTCTGTCGGACGGTTCAGGAAGTCGGAGCAGGAGACTGTTCCAAGCGCCAAGGCACCGACCGCTATTGCTTTCAATATATTTTTCATTGTCTTTTCCTCCATAATTAGAATGTGATGTTCAGCCCGAAGGAGTAAGTCGTTGGGGAAGGATAACGTCCGTTGTCCACACCGAATGTCAGACCTGTGGCATCCTGGGTGCTCGCGCCGACCTCTGGATCGTAGCCCGTGTACTTGGTCAGGGTGTAGAGGTTCTGGATGTTGACATAGGCGCGGATGTTATCGATCTTCACCTTCTTCAGCAGAGCCTTAGGGAAGGTGTAGCCAAGAGTGATGTTCTTGATGCGGATGTAGCTTCCGTCCTCGATGTAACGGTCGCTCAGGCGGTCATTGTCGTTAGGATCCGAGATGGAAGGACGCGGTGTCTTGGTGTTCGGATTGGCGACGGTCACGTTGGTGATGTCATCGTACCAGTTGCCGCTGGCGTAGGTCTTCTGCGGATCGATCGGAACGAGCTGGGCGCGGTCCTTGATGGACGTGTGTTGGTTCGTCCAGGCACTGTTCATATGGACGAGGCCGTTGAAGCCCTGACCCATCATATTGTAGTTGAGGATTTTGTTGCCGTAGGAACCGTTGATGAAGACGCTCAGGTCAACATTCTTGTAGCGGAACGTGTTCGTCCAGCCGAACGTGAACTTAGGGAGCGGAGAACCGATGTTGGTCTTGTCCTTCTCGTTGATCACGCCGTCCTTGTTGACATCCTCATACTTGATGTCACCTACCCAGACGGTGGTGTTCTTGTTGAAAACTCCGTCGGCAGGATATTTCTCAGCCTTAGGAGAGTTCTGGATGTCCTCAAGGGAAGTATAGACTCCTGCGACCTTGTAGCCATAGAAGTTGTAGAGAGACTGTCCGACCTCCGTGACGCTGACGATGTCGCTCCACTGGCCGTAGCCGACCAGCTGGGCGTTGGCGGTGCCGTCAAGGGCGACCAGTTTGTTGCGGTTGAAGGAGATCTGGAAGTTGCTGTCCCAACCGAAGTCCTTGTGGTTGATCGGATGGGTGTCGAGAGTGATCTCAAGACCCTTGTTCTCGATGGTACCGTAGTTACCCTTTGGAGCCGCGAGAGCGGACGAGCCGTTGCCGTGAGTACCCATATAGGCAGGGAGCGTGAGGGACATCAACATATCGGAAGACCTCTTGTTGTAGAGATCGACGGTGAGGTTGACGGCTCCTTCAAAGAATCCGAGGTCGAGACCGAGGTTGGTCTGACGCTGCTTCTCCCAATGGATACCGGTGTTAGGGATGATGGAAGGACGCTGGCTGTCACCAAGTGCTGACGGCAGCTTGCTCATACCTGACTCCCAGGCTCCGGCGCCGATGTTGGCGTTACCGGTCTGTCCCCAGCCGAAACGGATCTTGCCGTTGCTCATCTTCAAGGCGTCCTTGAATCCCTGGAGGAATTTCTCGTTGGAGAATCTCCAGCTGGCCGCGAAGGAATGGAAACCTGCCCAACGGTTGTCCGGACCAAAGTTGGACGAACCATCGTAACGATAGGTGTAAGTGAGAAGGTAACGGTCATCATAGTTGTAGGTCTCACGGGTGAAGAAAGAGGCCATCGCGGATGAGCCGAAACCGGAATTCAGCTTAGGATCTCCGGTGGCAAGCTTGATGTTGTGGATATCATCGGACGGAAGCCCGGTGTTGGTGCCGCTGAGGTAGTCCCAGCTGGACTCCCAGCACTCCTGACCAAGCATCGCGGTGACGCTGTGCCTGCCGAACTGGTTTGAATATGTCAGGTAGTTCTTCAGCTGCCAGAACTTGCTGTTGTTCTTCTGCCAGGTCATCGAGTTGGAGTTTCTCGTCCAGCTGCCGAGATTGACCATAGGTTTGTAGGTCGTGGCGTTGGAGGCGCTGACATCGAAACCGAGCTCGCTCCTGAACACGAAATGCTTCACAGGAGTCAGTTCGGCGTAAAGGTTGCCGGTAAGTTTCTGACGACCAAGGAGATATTCATCAAGCATCGCGAGAGCGACAGGGTTGGCGCTTGTGTAGCCCTCACGGACTGTCGTGGAATAGTTCCCGTCAATGTCATAGACAGGGATGTCAGGCAGTGTGGAAAGTGAGTAGAAGATCACACCCTCGCTACCGTCGGCAAGCTTGATGTTGTCGTTGGTGTTGGCGTAGGTGGCGTTGAGACCGATCTTGAACCATTCCTTCAGTTTGGCGTCAATGTTCGCGCGGAATGAATAACGGTTGAACTCCGATCCGATCAACGTACCCTCCTGGTTCATATACGAGCCTGAAAGATAGTACTGAACCTTCTCGGTACCGCCCTGCGCGCTGATCTGATGCTGGTGCTGAAGCGCTGTGCGGAATATCTCGTCCTGCCAGTTGGTTCCCTTTCCGAGAATGGAAGGATCCGTGTAGTAGGCGTTTGCCGCCAACTCGCCGAGCGACACCATATCGTTGTAATATTCAGCATATTCACGAAGGTTCATCATATCGATCCTGCTGGTCTGGCGGTTGACCGCGAACATTCCGTCGTAGGTGAACTTCGCCTCGCCGGCCTTTCCGTGCTTGGTCGTGATGAGAACGACTCCGTTCGCACCCTGGGCTCCGTAGATCGCCGTCGCGGAGGCATCCTTCAGGATCTCCATACTTACGATGTCGGAAGGGTTGATCGTGGCCAGAGGAGAGATCGTGGAGACCTTACCGTTACCGAGGGAACCCAGACCGAAGTCGCTTCCTGAGTTACCGCCACCCTGGACGATCACACCGTCAATGACATAGAGAGGCTCCGCGTTGGAATTGACCGTGGCTTGTCCACGCACTCGGATCGAGGATGACGAGCCAGGAGCTCCGGAAGTCTGCACGGCGGACACACCGGCGGCACGGCCCTGCAGGGACTGGTCGAGGTTCGTGATGACGGATCCCTTGAGATCCGACTCCTTCATTGAGACGGAAGCTCCGGACAGGTCGCTCTTCTTCATCGTACCGTAGCCGACAACGACAACCTCATCGAGGAATTGTGTGTCCTCGGCCATCACGACATCAATCCTTGTCTTGCCAGCGACAGGGATCTCCTGGGCCGCGTAGCCGATAGAGGAGAAGACAAGGACCGCGTTGTCCTTGACCGTGATCGAGTAATTGCCATCCAGGTCGGTAATGGCACCATTCTTGGTACCTTTCTCCTGGATGCTGGCCCCAATGACGCCAAGCCCGGACTGGTCCTTGACGGAACCGGTCACGGTCTTTGTCTGCGCAAGGGCTGTCAGTGAGCTTCCGAGGAAGAGCACCAACAAGCAAGTCAACAGCTTACTTTTCATACCATCTGATTTTAGATTAATTATATTTGTTATCTCATTGCCTCAGCAAAACAATTGATTACGTCTCAGTGTATGTAATTTTGTCAACGATGCAAAATTACGCACACACCGAAACGAAAACAAATACAATTTTGATAAATAATGCAAATATTCCGCTATACGATGACTTTCTTCTTCCTGTACATCGAGCGGAACTCGTGCGGAGTCACCCCTTTGCGGGATTTGAAGACGCGGTTGAAATTCGACAGATTGTTGAATCCGCAGGAATAGCAGATCTCCGAGACATTGGAGGTGGTGTCCACAAGGGCCCTTGCCGCGTTACCGAGCCGGATGTCAATCAGATAGGAGGACAGAGTCTTGCCTGTGCGGAGTCTGAAGAAGCGGCTGAACGAGCTCGGGCTCATTCCCACGAGACCTGCCAGCTCAGGAAGGGTCACCTCCTCGGCGTAATGCTGGTTGATATATTCCTTGACCTTCATCACGCGGCGGCTCTCGGTGTCCCTCGGAGAGTGGGCGAACGAGCTGCTGGCCAACTCTTTGGACTCGCAGCGGGAAAGGATGTAAAGCAGATGGAGGCAACCGATGAACTGCACGAAGCTGTCCTTCTCGTTGACCACGGCGTTGATCTGGGAATATGCGTTCATTATCGAGCCTATCGGGAACGCCAGCCCGTGGCTCGCCCTGTCCAGCATTTTCCGGATGCTCGCGAACTGGTTCCTTTCCAGAATGCCGCCGTTGAAGAGATCCGGGGAGAACTGGATCGTGATCTCCCGGATGTCCGGAGACGTGCAGGTGCCCTGCTCCCAGACGTGTTCCAGATTCTCGCCGGCGATCAGGACCAGATCATATTCCCCTATCGTCTCGACGCTGTCACCGACAATCCGGCGCACACCGGGGGCATCCTGAATGAAGTTCAGCTCATACTCCCTGTGCCTGTGCAGCGGATAGGTGAACTCCTTCTTATGCCTCTCCACAATGTAGAAGCAATCCCGCTGCGACAGCCCTGATATTTCCGAAAAAACCTGAGACATACCGTAGACAAACATAATACTTTTTTAGCAAATTTTTAACGTATTAAGCGATTTTTTATGTATTTTTGAATATACAAGGCCACGGAAAGGCCGCATACACGGAATCAATAGGAAAAATGAATATGAAAACGCTTGTCAAGATCCTTGCGGCCGCGCTGATGACCGCCCAAACCGTTTCCTGCGCCCCGCAGAAGATAGCAATCGCCGCCCACAGAGGTTTTTGGAACTGCGAGGAGGCCGGCTATGCGGAGAACTCAATCCAGTCGCTTGAGGTAGCGCAGCGGAACAAATTGTGGGGAAGCGAGTTCGATGTGCAGATGACAGAGGATCTCGTTTTGCTGGTCTATCACGATCCTGAGATCGAAGGCAAGCGCATCAGCGAGCACAAGTACGCCGACTTCAAGGACTTCCGCCTGAAAAACGGAGAAAAGATCCCTACCCTTGACGAATATCTCGCCCAAGGAGAGAAAGGCAGGGCTGTGATGGTGCTTGAGATCAAAAGGGCAGTCGACCTACCATACGAGGACTATCTGATCGACCAGTGCGTCAAATCCCTGAAGGATCACAAGCTGTTCAAGCCAAAGCGTGTGGTCTTCCTTTCAGGGAATATGGGCATTTGCGAGAAACTCGCCGCCCTGTGCCCGGGTTTCACGGTGCAGTACATCAGGTATGACAAGAGTCCAGCAGAAGTGGCCGGCCTCGGTGTCAACGGCGTAGCATACCCCCGCAAGACATTCAAGAAACACCCTACGTGGATCAAGGAGGCCCGGGACAACAAGATGAACGTAAACTGCTGGGCCGCAAAGACCGAAAAGGATGTACAGAATATGATCGACATCGGGGTCGATTGCATCACGACAAACGAGCCTCTCCTCGTCAGGGAGAAGCTCGGCAAGAAGGAAAGACGCAGATAGATAACTGGTTACCGCTCCGGACCGATGCGGATGACCGCCGAGACCGGGAAATGATCCGACGGGTAAGCGCCGGAGTGCAGGGAAGGATCGCAGCTGTAGGACTCCACACCGACGGAAGCGCCACGGAAATAGATGTAATCTATGCGGGAGATCCCGACGGGATATTTATAAGCGTTGTACGTGTTTTCCGGCCCGAAGCGCGCGGACGGAGAAACCACATCATAGGCATCGAGCCAATATTCACGGAACGTCCTTGACGCGTCAGACTCAGGAGTTGCGTTCATATCCCCGACAAAAAATGACGGAAGCCGCTCAGTGTTGAAGCGTTCCTCCATCCTGCGGTAGAGCGGAGCGAATCGGGCGTTGGGTTTCTTGTTGTAGCAGGCGTGCGTGCACATCAGGAAGACGCGGATGCCGGAAGGCTTGTGGGTCAACACGGCGCAGCATCCCCCACGGCGATAGTTCCCGTTCGCCCCCACATCAGCGACAGCACAGGTGTCCGGATCGTCGGAAATCCAGAAAAAACGCTTCTCACCTATGTCGAAAAGCGTTTTTCTGTACATTATACCGTGCGCCTTGTCACCTTCCCCGTTCTGTGAATATGGACTGAAAAACCAGAAGCCATATTCATCGCCAAGTTCCTGAAGCAAATCGTCCTGCATCCGGGAGTTGACCTCCTGAAGGCCGGCGGCATCGAACCCGGCGCTACGCAAGGACTCCATAAGCCTTGGCTTTCTGGCCGGCCATCCATTGATCCGGCCGGTGTCAAGGTGCTCCATCCTCAGGTTATATGTGCCAAGCGTGAATCTCATTTCCAATCATTTACCGGCCTTCCGGC